>VGRB01000140.1 GCA_016875475.1 Deltaproteobacteria bacterium | reverse complement strand
CCGGACCGCCACCGGGGGGGGGCTGGACATCCGGACCGCCACCGGGGGGGGGCTGGACATCCGGACCGCCGCCGGGGGGGGGCAGATCGTCCGGCCGCCACTCCTCCCACCGCTGCTCCGGCCGCCCGACCGCCTTCGACATCCACACGGGCGCGCGCAGGCCCAGGTCCGCGTTCTGGTCGGACGAGGGGTACGTGTAGTAGATCCGCGCGTCCGGGGGGAGGGCCGGGAGCGCCTCCAGCAGGAAGCGGAACTCGCGGTCGATCGTCCTCGGTGCGGTCACGGCCGCCGTCGGCGCGAGCGACCCGACCGCAACGGCCGCCAGCGCCACCGCCGCGACCGCGCCCGCGAGGCCGGGCCGGGACGCAAGGCCCCGGATCCGGCCGAGGAGGTCCGCGAGGGCGGCGACGCCCGCGCCCGCGGCGAGCGCCGCTGCGGGAAGGGCGAGCGCCTGGTAGCGCGCGCTCGCGAGCTTGTAGTTCGACGACGGCAGCGACAGCGCGGGCCACGTCACGAGCGCCGCGCACAGGAGCGCCCAGGCCACGATCGGCGCGCGGCCCGCGGCGGCCTTGATCGCGCCGGCGGCGGCGAGAGCGATGGCCGGGATCGCCGTGTACTCGGGGTTCAGGAGGACGCAGTCGCGCGCCTCGCGCCAGGCGCGGTTGAAGGCGGACGCGGCGTATCCCGAGAACCGCCCGGTCCCCGACAGGTGGTGCGGCACCCAGGCCGCGACGACCGCCGCGTGGGCCGCGAGCGCCGCGGCGAGGACCGGGCCGCGGGCCCCGGGCGCGGTCGCGAGCGTGTAGAGGCCGGCGATCGGGAGCAGCCCCACGCCCTCGGGCCGCGAGTTCAGGCAGAGCGTCGCCGCGACGAAGTAGCGCGCGAGCTCGTGCGCCCCCCGTCCGGCGCGGTGGCGCGCGAGGTGGAGCAGCGCGGCGACCGACAGCGCGAGCACGTATGCCTGCCGGTCGCCCTCGCCCGAGAACCGGATCGCGAGCGGGTGCGCGGCGAGCAGGATCCCCGCGGCCGCGGCGGCGACGCGCCCGAGCCCCGCCTCCTCGGCGAGCAGCACCAGCAGGACCGGGGCGAGCGACCCGAGGAACAGGGCCGCGCCGACCAGCACGTCGTAGTCCCTGGGCAGGACCAGGAAGGCGATCCGCATCAGGCCGCCGGGGCCGCTCCCGTACCCCGGGTCGTATCCGGTCGGGTCGACCAGGGCCGCGGCCTGGTTCATCTGGAGGTCGCCCGGACCGCCGGTCGCGAGCGCGATCCTGAAGGCCGCGGACGCGGCGAGCAGCGCGGCGAGGAACAGCGTCCGCCGCCAGGTCCCGCCCGCGACCCCGCGGGCCGCGTCGAGCGCGAGCCCGAGCAGGAAGAACACCCAGAGCCCGGCGAGCGCCAGGGGCTCGATCGTCGCGGCGTCGAGGCGGAACGGTCGCTCCTCCGTGACGGCGGCTTCGGGTCCGATGGAGGGGCCGGCACGGGGGTCCGGGGGCGCGGGCACGCTCGGCACCATCCGCTCGAACACGGTGCGGACGTCGCGGCCCGCGATCTCGTCGCGGAGCGCGGCGAGGAGCGCGCCTGCACCATCCGGCGGGTCGGCCGAGGCGAGCCGCACCCGGAAGTGCGGCGTCGGCACGCACGGTTCGCACGGCGACGACGGGTCGGTCAGCTCGATCGCGGCTTCGGCGGCCTGGGATGCGCGTGCGTACCGGGCCGTGACCCGGTCGCGGGCGATCTCGATCCCGGCGAGCCGCCAGCCCGCCGCGGCGACGGTGCCCGCGGGGTCCGGCGCGAGCAGGCGCGACAGGTACGCCTCGTTGCCGGGCGGGATCGCGAGCGTCGGGCCCGGTGCGGGCGCGGGCGCGCCGGTCGGGTCGCCGGGGTCCGCGAGCGCGCTCCGTGCCGCGACCAGCGCGACGGTTGCGAGCACGGCTGCGGGCACGCGGCGCAAGGTCACCCCTGACGCGGAACCGGTCCGGGATCGTACCTCACAACCCATCGGCGCGCCCTCCTGTCCCTGCCCGTCCCGGGGCCCGAGCCCGTGCCCGCCCTCCGGCCGCCGGGGTGAAACCCATCCGCGGATGCGCCCCGGCGGACACGCGGATTTGGCGTTTGGTGGCGTTGCTCCTATGATCGGGCGTTGGCGTCGGTCCCGGGGGCCCGATGATCTGTCCGAACTGCGCCGCGGAGCAGCCCGAGTCCTTCGAATGCGTGCGGTGCGGCGTCATCTTCGCGAAGTGGGCCGAGCACCAGGCGCAGGTGCGGGCGCACGACGCCCGGGCGAACGTGTCCGTGCTCACCGAGCCGATCGGCACGACCAGCCGCGTGATCCGCACCATCGCGGGCGTCGTGCTCGTCGCGCTGGCCTTCCTGATGTACCTGGACGGCGCGGCGACGAAGGCGTTCGGGGCCTACGTGGCCCTGGTGTTCTTCGCGGCCGCCGGGCTGTACCTCGTGGTCTCGCTCCGCGATCGGATCCCGTTCTGGCGGTTCGCGGTCGAGGGCGCGGCCACGCTGGTCATGTCGGCGTCGCTGTTCGTCGCGCTCCCGGACATCTTCTCGCTCGGCCGCCCGCTATACGAATCCACCGCGGTGCCGGCGTCGGGCGAGGCGGCTGCGTTCGTCGAGGCGTCGCGCACCCACCTGGACGCGATGTCGAAGTTCATGGAGATCAAGGAGTTCAAGGACACGGACGAGGCGGTCGCGGCCGCCCGCGGCCTGTCCGAGGACGCCCTTGCGCGGCTCTGGTCCACCATCCCGGAGCGCGACCGCGACATCGTCGCGCCGATCTGGTACCGCCTGCAGGGTCTGAAGCCGCTCCTGGCCGCGCTCGTCAAGCAGTTCCCCGCGGAGCTGCCCAAGGGCCCGGCCATGTGGGTCCCGGCGGCCATCGCCTCCGAGTTCCGGTCGAACGTCGCCCGCGTCCAGGCCGAGATCGAGGCCGCGGACGGGCGGCTCCGGGCGCGCGATCAGGCCGTCGTCACCGGCGTGGCCCCGACGCACTGAGGGCGCGGTGCCCCTCCGGGCCGCAGCCGAGATCGAGACCGCGGACGGGCGGCTCCGGGCGCGCGATCAGGCCGCCGTCGCCGGCGTGGCCCCGGCGCACCGAGGGCGCGGTGCCCCTCCGGGCCGCGGTCGCGTTCTCCTGTTGCGGTCGCAGTCCCTACTTGAAAGGGCACTCGGTGCTGGCGCAGAGGTAGTTCTTGCGGATGGTGATGGACCGCCCCGCGTCGTCGAGCGTCGCGATGTCCGGGCATCCCAGGCCGTCCAGATCGGCGACCACCAGCGCGACGGGGCCGGCCCCGACGCCCCATTCGAGCGGCGGGCTGAAGCGCGGCGGGGCCTCCGCGTCGTCCGGGTCCCTGCCGAGGTTCAGGATCAGCGAGACCGACTGCCGCGCCTGGTCCAGCACGACCACGTCGTTGTAGCCGTCGGCGTTCATGTCGCGGACCGCGAACGCGACCGGGACGAACGGGCCGGTGCGGCCGGTGTCGTAGCCGAGGAAGATCGGGGGCCTGAAGTCGATGCCGTCGCCCGGGACGCCGATCTCGCCGAAGGCCCGCGACAGCGCGATGTCGGTCGAGAGCAGCACGAGCACGTCCGCGATTGGGTCCTCCCCCGGCAGGGCCTGCGGGGTCGGCTCCAGGCCCTCCATCCGGGCGACCGCGATCGCGCGCGGCGCCAGCCCGACGCCGACGTTGTGGTTCGAGTCCGGCGGCTTGAACCCGCCGAGGGCCTTCCGGTAGAAGACCGCGAAGTCGTTCGTGGCGTTGTACGCGATCACGACGTCCTCGCCGACGTACTCCTTCACCTTCTCGCCGCTCCCGAGCTCTCCGGCCGCGATCCCCGAGGGCTGCCGCGCAGCGTCGACGCCGGCTTCCTTGTCGTACAGGCCGCTCTTCCGCGAAAACGTCCATCCGTTCGGCGCCTGGGGCTGGCCGACGAAGATGCTCAGGCCGAAGCTCGGGTCGATCTTACCGGTCGGGCCGGTCTTCGGAACGGTCGAGAGGACCGCGAGGTCCGGCACGCCGAGCATGGCGGTGCCGCTGCCGGCGTCCAGATCGCCCGCGGCGACCAGCCGCGGGTTGTCCCCGGCGTAGAAGGAAGTCGTCGTGAACACGGCCTGCATGTGTGATCCGCCCTTGGTGAACCGGAAGAGCTGCATGGTTGGGCGGAAGTCGACCCCTTGGGGGGGGTTGTACGGCCCCACGTCGTTCGACGCGACGAGCAGGTCGTCGATCCCCTGGACGTCGAAGTTCCTCGCGATCATGCCGGCGGGGTTCTGGAGGATGAGGTCCGGTCCGGCGACGAACGGCGGGGCGGACGGCACCTCCTGGTCGAGCCGCGCGGGGATGAGCCGGATGCCCGCGACCCCCGCCCGGTCCCGGACCATCACCGCGAGGTCGAGCAGGCCGGGCCCGTCGGTGTGCGGCTTGAGGAATTGACCGGCCTGGAGCGCGAGCGGCGCGTCCGCGAGGCGGATGAGCGACGGGCCGTTGACGAACCCGTGTGCGCTGGCGCCCGTCTCCCAGGCATAGACGGTCATGTGGGTCCCGTTGTTGTCGAGGACCACGATCTCTGGACGGCCGTTCGGGTTCCGGTCCATGTCCGCGAGCGTCACGTCGATCGGGTCCGCGGCGGTCACGTGAGAGGAGCCCTCGTCCAGGCCGTACAGAGGCGGCGAGAGCGCATCCTTGTACTCGGTGCCCCAGTAGACGGTCACCATCTTCGAGCCCTTCGACAGGACCACGACGTCGAGGATCTGGTCCTTGCCGTCGAGGTAGCCCGCCGCGAGCCGCGTGGGCTGGAGGCCGGTCGGGAGCGAGGCGTGGACCGAGAAAGGCAGGTTCACCGCGTTCGGCTTGTTGGCCAGCAGCAGCGAGTTCCTGGACGACTCCAGGAACAGCGCGACGAGTCCCTTGTGGCCCTTCGGGGGCGTCACCCCGTCCACCAGAAGGGCCGAGATCGAGGTGGCCGGCACCTTCGCCGGGAGCGCGCCCAGGTCCGGGTTGTCGAACTTCAGCTCCGAGCCGTGCGGGCCCATGACGACGTCGCCCGTCACCTGGAAGACCGAGATCACGTGTGACCCGGCGCGCGCGGCCAGCACCTGGCGCGTGTCGCTCTCCAGGTCCTCGAGTGCGCCGATCGCGATCTGCGTCGGACGGGGCGCGCCGCCGTAGCGGGCGATCGGCCGCCACGCCGGGCCGCCGTCCTCGGCCTCCTCGGACAGCGAGATGCCGACGGACATCTCGTCCGTCTCGAACGCGACCGCGAGGTCCGGCCACTCGTCGAGGTTCAGCCTGCCCACGGCGAAGGTGACCGCCCCGTCCGAGCCCGCGAACGCCGTCCCCTTGTCGAACTTCCCGTCCTCTTCCTGCAGGTACGCGCGCACGACGGCGCCCGTGGCCGCCGGCTCGAGCACCACGAGGTCGTCGAGGCCGTCCGCGTTCAGGTCCTCCGGGGCCGCCGGGTCGCCGCCGGCCCGGACCACCACGACCTTCGAGGCCGGCGCGGTCGTCAGGTCCGCGACACGCCGAAGGATGGGCTGGTCGTTGCCCTCCTGGTACTCGATCGCCCAGAAGGACACGCCCTTGGTCCCGGCCGCGGCGACGCCGTTCTGTCCCTTGACCCGGGCGGGCTCGACGTCCGCGAGGCCCTCCGGCTTCTCGGTCCTGAGGCAGTTGTAGGCGAAGTAGGGCGTCGGCACGTACGTGGCGTCGATGGTCGTCGTGGCCTCGTTGCCCGCCGCGTCCCTGGCCCACACGACGATGCTGACCGGCGAGGAGGACTCCCACCCGCCGGTCCGGACCGTGGCGGGCAGGCCGTTCTCGACGCTCTCGACCGCGGGCTGCGCCGGGTCCTCGGCCTCCTTGGGGAAGCTCCAGACCCGCTCGTCGTCCAGACCACGGTCCGGGGCGGTCAGGCGCACCTCGGCCTGCCGGACGCCGGAGCCCCCCATGTCGTCGATCCTGAAGTGCATCACGAGGTCGCCGATGAACCGGAGCCCCTTCGCCGGGGTCGGATCGACCGCCCGGATCGCGGGCGGGTCGTTGTCGAGGTTCACCTGGACCGCGGACCTGGGCTTCGGCTCCTGGTTGTCGTTCGTCTCGCCGACCACGACGAGCGTCGCCTTCTTGTACGGCACGGCCTTGGTCGCCGGGAGGTGGACGACGAACGACTCCGTGGCGGCCCCGTCGAAGCACGGCTGGGCGCCGCACGCGGGGAGCTGGAGCAGCACGACCGGCGGGTCGTCCTTGTTCCCGGACTCGAAGCTGAACGTGAGCGACCTGAACCCGCGCCTGCCCGGGTCGACGAGCTTCAACCTGACGTCCAGCGAGGGCTGGTACGCGTCCGACAGGATCGTGTTCTTGGCCGGCGCCTCGATCTTCAGGGAGGCCGGGGCCTTGGCGTCGGGGAGGGTGGTGTCATCGATCACGTCCGGGTCGGGCTCCTCCTCGTCGGCGGGCACGACCCCGCTTCTTCCCGAGGAGCCCTCGCAAGACGCGAGCCCCGCCGCGATGAATACCCCCCCGGCGACGAACGTCGCGAGCATTGCATGACGGCGCATGGGTTTCGACCTCGAACAACCCGCGGAATATTCTCCGGGAAAGGCCACGGACGGTCAAGAAACCGCACCGTCCCGAGGCAGCCCCGGGACCGATCCCAGTCCTTGACAGACCAGGGATCCGCCACTACCTTTGACCACGACTTTCCAGGCAGGCTTCGCTTCGGCGGCTGCATTCGGCATGGACGTGACGAACGACGACGACGGCGGGACCCCTGCGGACGCAGTGACGGCCGCGGCCGATGCCTTCCCCCAGGAGGGCCTGGCCGGCACCGTGACCCGGCTCCAGGAGGAGAACCGCGACACCCGCGACCGCATGCTGCGCGTCGCCGCGGATTTCGAGAACTTCCGCAAGCGCAACGAGCGGGAGCGGCTCGACTACATGCGGTTCCTTCACGAGCGGATCCTGAGGGACTTCCTACCGATCGCCGACAACCTGTTGCGCGCGCTCGAGTCGGCCCGCAAGTCCGGCGACGCCCCGTCCGTGCTCGCGGGGGTCGAGCTGGTCGTGTCCGAGTTCGTGAAGGTGCTGAAGAAGTACGGCGTCGAGCCGATCGAGGCGGCGGGCAAGCCGTTCGACCCCCAGTTCCACGAGGCCCTCCAGCAGATCGAGACCGAGGAGTCCGAGCCCGGCGCCATCGTGACCGAGGTGCAGCGCGGCTACCTCCTGAACGGCCGCGTGCTCCGCCCGTCGCTCGTCGTCGTGGCCGCCGCGCCCGAGGTCACCTCGCCAGGCGTCCGCCGGCAGTTCGACTAGCCGCCGGGCTCGGATGGAGTCGCTCGGTTTCGGGTACGGGCAGCTACAGTCCCAGCTTCCGGAGCGCCTCTCGGGCCCGGTCGAGGTCGCTGACCTTGACGAACAGCGTCCCGGCGCGGTCCGGCGCGGCCATGCCGCCGTACGCGTACTCGATGTTCACGCCGGCGTCCGAGAAGATGCGGCCGAGGTCGGAGAGCTGGCCCGGCCGGTTCGGGAGCTGGATCGCGATGATGTCGGAGTCCACGACCAGCAGGCCGGCCTCGCCGAGCACGTGGAGCGCGACCGCCGACTTGTCCACGACGAAACGGAGCACCGCGTGATCGACCGCGTCGGCCACCGAGAGGCCGAGGATGTTGACGCCGTTCTCGGACAGGTTGTGGCAGACCTGCGCGAGGGTCCCCGGACGGTTGGCGACGAAGACGGCAAGCTGCTTCAGGGTTTCCATCAGTCTCCCTTCCCGGACGGCCGCACGGGGCCGCCCACCGGACCATTCGCTGCCGGCCCCGGAGCCTCCCGCGCCGGCGTGCTAGAATCGCCCCCATCCTAGATCGCGCGAGCGATCGGGGTCAAGGAGGCGCCCCCGTTGGAGCGAACCGCGCTCGGGACCGAGGAGCTGCTCGCGACGCTGTCGAGGTTCGCGGGCCAGCGGCTGTTCGCCGCGGTCATCGGCTCGCCCGATCCCGACGGGCTCGCGTCCGCCTGGGCGCTCGCGTTCATCGGCCGCAACGTCGGCGTGACCATCGACATCCTGACGTTCGAGGTGGTCAGCCGGCCGGACAACGCCGCGTTCGTGCAGCTCCTCGGCGTCCCGTTCCGGCAGGTCAGGGAGCGGCTGCCGCGGGTCCGGTACGCCGGGTTCGCCGTGGTGGACCGGCAGAACGCCCGGCTCCCCGTGCCGTGTCCGGCGTCCCTGCCGCTGGTCGCGCACGTGGATCACCACGGGAGCGGCCGCACCCGGGCGTTGTTCGGCCAGCAGACGTCGCGCGCGGGGAGCACCTCGACGCTCATGGCGCAGCACCTGGTCGCGGCCGCGACGAAGGAGCAGGCCGAGTCGGACGAGTTCTCGCGCATCGCGACGGCGCTCCTCTACGGGATCCGGACGGACACGTCGGACTTCCTGAACGCGAGCGCGCTCGACTTCCAGGCGTCCGCGCTGCTCGCGCCGCACGTCTCGACCGAGCTGATGCGGACCATCGCGCTGACCCCGCTCGGGCGGCCGTTCATGGAGACGCTCGCGACCGCGCTCAAGACCGCGGTGCACCGGAACGGGTTCACGGTGGCGTGGGCGGGCCACGTCGGCCGGAAGGCGCGCGACACGGTCGGCCAGAGCGCGGACTTCCTGATCCGCGGCGAGGGCACGGTCGCGTGCGTGGTGTTCGGCCAGGTCAACGGCAACATCGTCGGGTCGCTCCGCGCCGCCACGGCCGAGCTGGACCCGTACCGCTTCCTGGAGGGCGCGCTCGCGGCCGGGCTCGGGTTCCCGGTCGACTGCGGCGGCCGGATGTTCGCGGGCGGGTTCCTGATCCCGGCCTCCGCGTTCGGCGCGAAGACCGAGGACGAGTACCGGGTCTTGGTCACGAACGCGCTCCTCGACGGGTGGACCCGGCTCGTCGGCGTCCCCGGCCGGAGGCGGGCGACACGGCGCCGCTGAAGTCGGACTTGCTTTCGCCTTCGAACGGCTATAGACTGCCTCCCGCTTTCGGGCCAACGGGCCTATAGCTCAGTTGGTAGAGCCACCGGCTCATAACCGGTCGGTCCCTGGTTCGAGTCCAGGTGGGCCCACCGGACGCAATCCCGGAGGTGGCGTGAGGGGCGGTTACAGGCCTCCGCTGAAACGAGAGTCCCCGCAAACACCCGGGGCGGGACGCACCCGGCGGTCCGGGGTCGAGCCGATCGAATGGCGCCGCGACGGGCGCCATTTTTGTATGCAGTCCGGGGGTTCGGGCACGTGCCCGGCCGCCGGCACCCACCCGAACTCCCAGGAGGAACTCAGTTGAACCCCGTCATCGCAGCCCTGCGTGCGCTCCAGGATGTGGATCGGCAGCGGATCGAGTCGGAGAAGGAGAGGCGCGCGATCACCGAGCGTGTCGAGCAGCTCCAGGCCATCCTGGGCGAGATGGAGCGGGAGCAGGGCGAGAAGCGGGACAAGCTCCGCGAGGCCGAGCGCTGGTACAAGGAGCGGGAGCGGGAGCTGAAGGAGGACAACGAGAAGATCAAGCGCGCGCAGGCGCGGCTGAACGCGCTCACCAAGGCCAAGGAGTACACGGCCGTGCAGCGCGAGATCGAGGCGCTCCGCCGCGGGAACGCCCAGAAGGAGGAGGAGATCCTGAAGCTCCTCTCCGTGATGGAGGAGGTCAAGGGCGCGGTCCAGAAGGAAGGCGAGAAGCTCGACCAGATGCGCGCCGAGCTGGCGGCCGAGCAGTCGTCCACCGGCGCGCGCGTCCGCGAGCTGGACGACCGGCTCGGCCGCCTGAAGGACGAGCACAAGTCGTACGAGGAGGCGATTGCGCCCGACGTGCTCAAGCGGTACCACCGCATCCAGTCCGCGTGGCAGGGGATGGCGGTCGTGACCGTGAACGCGAAGGGGAGCTGCTCCGGCTGCCACCGGCAGATCCCGCCGCAGCTCTACAACATCCTGATGCGCCAGGACTCGCTCGAGTCGTGCCCCTACTGCCACCGCTTCATCTACGTGGACACCGCCGCCGCCGACCAGAACGGCGGCTAGGCCCGGCCCCGATGCGCCTGCACCCCGACGAGATCGCGCGGCGCGCCGAGATGCTGGCGGCGCGGCTCGCGGACTGCGACCTGTGCCCGAGGCGCTGCGGCGCGGACCGCACCGCGGGGCGGCTCGGGAGGTGCGGTACGGGCGCGCGCGCACGCGTGTCCGCGGCGTTCCCCCACTTCGGCGAGGAGCCGGTCCTGGTCGGCCGGGTCGGGTCCGGCACGGTCTTCCTCACCGGGTGCAGCCTCCACTGCGCGTTCTGCCAGAACCACGACGTGAGCCACGGCCGCGACGGGCGCGAGGCGGACGCGCGCGAGATCGCGGGCCTGATGCTCGGCCTGGCAAAGTCGGGCTGCGTGAACGTGAACCTGGTCACGCCGTCGCACGTGGTCCCGCAGGTGCTGTCCGCGCTCGCGATCGCGGCGCGCGCCGGGCTCGACCTGCCCGTAGTGTGGAACTCGTCCGGGTACGAGTCCGTCGAGACGCTCGCCGTGCTGGACGGGATCGCGGACGTCTTCATGCCGGACTTCAAGTCGGCCTCGGCGGAGGCGTGCGCGGCCTGGATGGATGCGCCGGACTACCCCGAGGTCGCGACCGCGGCCGTGCGGGAGATGCGGCGGCAGGTCGGCGACCTCGCGGTCGATGCGGACGGGGTCGCGCGCCGCGGGCTGCTGGTCCGGCACCTCGTGATGCCCGGCATGACGGACGACGCGGTCGCGGTGATGCGGATCCTCGCGGACCTGTGCCCGGGGTGCGCGGTCAACGTGATGGACCAGTACCGGCCGCTCGGGAGCGCGCCCGGGATGCCGGGGATCGACCGGAGGCCGACGGCCGCCGAGGTCGCGACCGCGAAGGCCGCCGCGCTTGCCGCGGGGCTTCGCGTGCTCTGATCGCCGGTTCCACCCCCGTTCTTCTCTGTGGTCCCGGTGGCCTCTGTGGTAGATCGTCCCTGTCTTTCGGAGGGATCGCCATGCGCGCTTCAGTCGCGATCGCGGTCGTCGCGGCCGGCCTGGTGGCCGCATGCTCGTCCGGGGGCGGCGGCCTGCCGCTCGAGGTCGCGGGCCGGGTCGTCGGCACGGACGGTGCCGGGATCGAAGGGGTGACGGTCCGCTGTCCCGCGGGCGGCGTCGAGGTCGCGACCGGCGCGGGCGGTGCGTTCGCGCTGTCCGCGCGAGTGCCGGCGCCGGAAGGCGACGCGGAGCCGCGCGCGGCCCTCTGGTTCGCGAAGGACGGGCTCGCGCCGATTGCGAAGTCGGTCGGGGCGGGCGAGGGTCCCGTCGCGGTCGTCGCGACCGTCGGCAAGGCGTCGAAGCGGGAGCCGGTGACGCTGCCGCCGGGGCCGGACACGGAGACGGTGTTCCTGGATCACGGCGCGCTCACGCTCTACCCGGACTCGTTCGAGGCGGGCGGGGCAAAGGCGACGGGCACCGCGGACGTGACCTGGGCGACCTGGGACCCGACCTACGGCGACGCGCTGCTGGTCTCCGCGCTCCCGGTGAGGACGGCCGCGGGCACGGCCGCGCCGTACCTGGAGCAGATCGCCTCGGTCCACTTCCGGGCCGAGCAGGCCGGCTCGACGCTCGCGGTCGGCGGCGCCAAGGGCGTCGGCGCGGACATCGTGACCTCGGGGATGCTGCGCGACCCGCTCGGGCCGGACGACGGGCTCGCCTTCCACGTGGACGAGCTGACCGGGGAACTCGTGGCCAAGGCGCCCGCGGCCTACGACCTCGATCACCACACGCTCCGGGTGGCCGCGGACGCGGACGGGACGTGGGTGTGGGCTCGCGGCCGGGTCGGCTCCTCGACGTGCGTGGACGTGAAGGTGATCGGGCGCGACGGCCTGCTCGCGCGCGGGGCGCACCTGGTGCTGCTTGAGAAGAGCGTGACCGGCGGGCCCGACGCGGTGGAGTCCGTGCTGGACGAGGCAGCCGGGACGCTCGGCGAGTCCTGGTGCCTGCGGGCGCCGACCGGGACCGCGGGCGGGCGCCTGAGGGTGGCCGTGCCCTCGGAGAGCGGCATCGAGGAGGTGACCGTCGTGGTGCCGCTCGGCAGCGTCGGGACTTGCGATGCGCCGTGTCCGAACACGAGGGACGTGGACCTCCGGCAGGGGGCCTCGCCGGGGGCCTGACCCTTCTACCCCCCCGGGGGCCGTCCGTTTTCCTCAATGGTCATCCACGTTTTGGGGTCACAATCGCCAAGTGCGCGTGATTGCAAGCGAACG
>VGRB01000139.1 GCA_016875475.1 Deltaproteobacteria bacterium | reverse complement strand
GTTTATCGGCCCGCGTCGTGATCCCAGCCGCAGGCCGGCGACCGGCCGCCGCAGTCGTATCGGCCCGCGTCGTGATCCCAGCCGCAGGCCGGCGACTGGCCGCCGCAGTCGAGCACCCGCTCGACACCGCGGTCGCACCAGCGCACCGCGTCACCGTCGCAGCACCCCTCCCACGTGATTCGGGCGCACGTGTCGTCCGGCGGTCCCGCGCCCGCGAACGGGATCGGCGGCTGCGCGGGCGGGGCCGTCCCCCACGCGCCGCAACCGCGTTCCGGCGGGGCCAGGGTCGAGGCGGCGCAGACCGGCACGAGCACCACCAGGATCGGGGACAGGCGCATTGTCACCTCCACGGCTTCCATGCTGTTATCGAGGTGGACGGGGTTTTGTTACGCAACGAACGGCAGGAATCCGCAAAGCGCGGGAGATACGGGCGGTTACGGCATGGCGAACGCGAGCGACCACTTCTTGAGGGTGCCCGCGTCCTTGGCGGCGTCGTCGACGACGAGCAGGGTCCAGCGGCCCTTCGCGGGCTTGTTGGCGAAGTCCGTGAGCGTGAACGTCTGGCTGATGCCGTGGCCGGACGAGCCGGCATGGTCCCAGACCACCACCTCGACGCCGTCGTGCTCGACCGAGACCTTGAGGTCGCCGATCCACGCGTGCGCGACCTCGAGGTCCAGGGCGACGGTCCTGGGGGTGAATTCCTCCTCGACGTCGATCTTGCGGACCACGCCCGTGGGCTCGGCGTCGGGGATCTCCGTGGCGGCGGCGTCCTCGAAGCGCTTCGTCTTGGCCGGGTCGGGCTCGACGCCGCAGATTGGGCCGGCCGGCGAGAAGCAGTTGTCGCGCACGCCGCTGACGCCGAACGTCGAGTCGCGCACGCGCTTGCGAACGGCCTGGACCAGGTCCTTCCACGACGCGTCGAAGTTGTGGTCGAGCGCCCAGGCGATCTTCGCGAGCACCGGGCCCGCGAACTCGTTCGCGCCCACGGACACCTCGATCACGCTCGACATGATGTCGACGTTGCCCCAGCCGCCCTTGGACTGGACGATCGGGCGCACGTAGTACTGGTACCCGAGGCAGCCGCCGTACAGGAAGATCTGGTAGCCGTCCGAATACAGGTCGTCCCTCGCCCAGAAGTCGCTGGCGCCGAGCATGCTGTGGCCGTCGTAGACCACGATCTCGTGTTCCTTCAGGGCCGTCTTGAAGTTGTCGATGTGCGCGAAGTCGCCGAGGCCCGAGAAGTCGTGGGGCGAGTACAGGTCGATCTCGAAGTCGTAGTCGCCGATGCGCTTGGTGAAACGGCGGCCGATCGGCGCGGGCGTGACCGGCTTGAACCCCGCCTGGACGAGCCACGTCCCCATCTCCCGGAAGCCGCGCATGCCGATGTCCGTGTCGCTGATCTCGCCGTCGCCGATCTGGCCGAACAGCACGACCGCGGTCACCTTCTTGTCCTCGGTCAGGCGGTCGAACTCGGGGTAGGTCAGCTTCGGCACGGGCATCAGCTTCGAGACCGTCAGGGTCATGTCCTGCTTCTTGATCTTGCAGGTGGTCTTGTCCGGGGCCCACATGTACCAGTAGACGGACTGGCCCAGCGTGATGTGGCCGTCCTCCTCCGCGCACGTGTTGCCGGCGTCGGTCATGACGTTGAACGGGTTGACGGGCACCGGCGCCTTGAAGACGGTGCCCTCGGTCACGCCGTTCCGCGCGCCGTGGAGCAGGATCGCGTTCACGCCGCGGATCCGGAAGCGCTTGAGCTTGTCCCTGGACACCGACTCCGCCTCGGCCGCGGTGATCCACTTCTCGTCGACGAGCCACTCGACGCGCGCCGTGGACGACGCGTCCTCGGCCAGCGACTCGAGGTAGAACTCGCCGTGCGTGCGCAGGTACGTCAGCGCGAACTGGCCGAGCACCGCCGGACCCTCGTCGAGCCGCCACGAGTAGCCGCCCGCCTCGATGTCGGCCTCGAGATCCACCTCGACCTCGATCCCGTCAGGGTTCAGGTACTGCGTGTCCGCCTTGCCCGGCTTCCCCTGGTCCTCGAGGAAGGGGTTCGGCCCGGACGACGACCCGGAGCCCGCCTCGCAGCCCGCCAGGAGCGCCAGCCCGCCCACGAACGCCGCGAACTTCAACAGGTCCCGCATCTTCGATGCCTCTCGCCAAAGGGCGGGGGATTATATCACGGAAACCGCGGGGGGCAAGCGGTTCAGAACGGTGGACCTTCCCCGGTCAATGCCGCGTCACAGGGACCAACGCCAACGATTCCACGAAGATCGGGGGCACCGGGTCGGGCACGGACACGCGGCCGCCTTGCGGCCGCCGAGCGCTCCGCGCCTCGGCGCGGCGCGCTCGTGCGCCACTCCGCTCCTGTTCCCCCGCCGGCTTCCGATCCACGAAGCAGAAGACGTCGCCCGCGCGGCGACGTGGGGGGTCTCACCGGCGTGCATCAGGGCGGCGTCTTCGGCCCGGAAGCCGGCGGGGGGGGCCGGCCTGGGGCGAAGGTACAGGCCTCGCTGCTACCCCCGTGGCATGCCTTCGTCCAGGCGGCGTTCGCAGCGTCCTCGTCCCGCGACCCGCCCTCGCCCTTCGACGCCATGTGCCCGAGGTTGAAGCAGGCCCGCGCCTCGCCGAGGTCGCACGCCCGGCCGAACCGCGCGCGGGCCCGGCCGAGGTCCTTCGTCCCGCCCTGCCCCTGGTACGCCATGGCGCCCGCCACGAAGCAGCCCGCCGCGGTCGCCCCCGGCAGGTCGCACTCGCGGTCCGCGAGCCGCCGCCCCGCGGCCGGATCCCGCGGCCCGCCCTCGCCGCGGAGCGCCATCCGGGCCGCGGTCGCGCACGCCTCGGCCTCGCCCGCGTCGCGGCACCGGCGCTCGGATTCGGCACGCACCTCCGCCGGCGCGGGCACCGGGGGCGGGGTCGCGAGCCGCCTAGCCTCCTCCTCCGCCCGCGCGATCTCGGCGCACGCGTCCGCGTCCCCCCCCTTGCACGCCTTCCCGAACGCGACGGTCGCAGCCCCCGCGTCGGCCGCGCCGCCCTCCCCCCGCGCCGCCATGCGACCCAGGTTCACGCAGGCGCTCGCGTCGCCGAGGTCGCAGCCGCGCGAGAAGCGCCCGCGCGCGGTCGCGAGGTCCGCCCCCTGGTACGCGGCGACGCCCGCCACGAAGCAGCCCGCGGCCCGGCCGCCCTCGCAGGCCCGGACGGCCAGGGTCACGCGGTCCGGGCCGTCCCCGAGCCCGGCCGCGGCGAGGCAGTCGTCCGCGGCTCCCGCCTCGCATCCCTTGACGAGCCAGGGCCGCGCGCGCCCCGGGTCCGCGGGCCCGCCCTCGCCCTTCGCCAGCATGCGCGCGTGGTCCAGGCATGCGGCCTCGGACCCGCCGCCGCACGCCTTCTCCGCGAGCGCCCGCGCCTTGACCCGGTCCGGGGCGCCCCACTCCCCGCGGTACCACATCGCCGCGGCCGCGGCGCAGCTCGCGACGACGCCTCCCGCGCACGCCCGGTCGTGGGCCGCGCGCGCCTTGCGGGCGTCCGCGGCCCCCCCCTGCCCGTCCGCGGCCATCAGGCCCAGGTGCACGCACGCCTGGACGCTCCCGGCGTCGCAGGCGCGGTCGAACAGCGTCCTGGCCTTCCACGCGTCGGGCGCGCCTCCCTGGCCGTCCTTGAGCAGGACCGCGAGGTCGAAGCACGCGTCATGCGCCCCGGCGGCACAGCCCTTCTCGGCCAGCTCCCGGGCCTTCGCGATGTCCCCGGAGCCCGCCTTCCCGTATGCCGCCTGGGCCGCGATCCCGCAGGCCTCCGCCGCCCCCAGCCCGCAGGCGCGCTCGGCCGCCGTGCGCGCCCCGTCCGCGTCGCCGGCCGCCCCCAGGTCGTCCGACAACTCGAGGCACGCGCCGGCGAGATCTGCGTCGCATGCCTTCCCGGCCGCGACGATCGCGCCCCGCGCGTCCCGGGGGCCGCCCTCGCCGCCCCGGAGCATCGCGGCGACCCGGCGGCAGGACTGCGCGTCGCCGCGCTCGCACGCCCCCGCCGCCGCCGCGCGGGCGCCCATCGGGTCCGCGGCGCCGCCTTCGCCGCGGTAGCGCATCCCGGCCACGCGGGCGCACGCCCCGGCGTCACCGGCCGCGCAGGCCCGGTCGAGCAGGTCACGCGCCCTCGCGGGGTCCGGCGGCCCGCCTGTCCCGGCCGCGAGCATGGCCGCGAGGTTCAGGCACGCGGCCTGGATGCCCCCGGAGCAGGCGGACTCGGACAGGCGGCGCGCGCGCCCCTCGTCGCGCTCGCCCGCGGCCCCCTGCGCCAGCATCACCGCGAGACCGTGGCACGCCGCCGCCTCGCCCGCGTCGCACGCGCGCTCGAACAGGGCCGCCGCGCGGCGCCCGTCCCGCAGGCCGCCACGGCCATCGAGCCACGCCGCTCCGAGCCGGAAGCATGCCGCCCGGACGCCGCCGTCGCAGCCTCGCGCCAGGAGGTCGCGGGCCGCAGCGTGGTCGGCCGGTCCGCCCCTCCCCTCCTCCAGCATGGCGCCGGCCGGGAGGCATGCGGAAGCGACGTCCTCGCGGCACGCGCGCAGGTAGAGGTCCCGCGCGCGCTCCTCGTCGCGGCCGCCGGCCTCGCCCGATCGGAGGACGCCCGCCAGCGACGCGCAGGCCCGGGCGTCGCCGCCGCGGCACGCGCGCTCGTACAGGATCGCGGCACGGGCCGGGTCCCGCGGACCGCCCTCGCCGGCGTGGACCAGCGCGCCGAGGGCGTGGCAGGCGGAGTGGCGCGGCGCCTCGCAGCCGGGGTTCGCCCTGAGTCCGCAGTCGGCCGTGCCCGACCCCTCGCATCCGCGCTGGAGCAGCTCGCGCGCCTTCGCGTCGTCCTTCGGTCCCCCGGCGCCCTCCGACCAGAGCAGGCCCGCCCCGAGGCAGGCAGCCGCGGATCCCCGGTTGCACCCGCGCTCGTACAGCAGCCTCGCGCCGGCGGCGTCCGTCTGCCCCCCCTCCCCGAGCGCCGTCATGCGCGCGACGCCGTTGCACCCCGACACCGAGCCGGCGTCGCAGGCGCGCCGGAGCGCGTCCCGGGTCCGCGACGGGTCGCGCTCCGCGCAGAGCCCGTTCCGGTGCATCGCGGCGGCGATCAGGCAGGCGTCCGGGTCGCCCTCGCGGCAGTCGGCCGCGACGCGCGAGGGGTCGATCGGGTCCCGGCCGGCGGGGAAGAGGGCCTGGGCGAGGACGCACGCCTCGCCCTGCCCGGCGCGGCAGGCGCGGTCGAGGTCCGGCCGGGAGCATCCGACGGTCGCGGCGATGAGCAGGAGGCCCAGCATCGGGCGCGAGGATAGCGCGGTTCGCGGCAGCAGATCGAGCCCTGCGCCGCGGCGTTCCACGTTCGTTGACACCCCGGGGCCGCTCCGCTAGACTCCGCGCGCCTGCGTTTCTCGGGTGATCGGTGATGAATCGTCCGGTGTTGGTCGCGTTCCTCCTCCTGGCGTTCCCCGTTGCCGCCGGGGCCCAGCCCGCCCCGGTCCCCGGCGAGGCCGCGCCCGGGGACGAGCCGGCCGTGAAGCCACCGGCCGAGGACGGGGAGAAGCCCGCGCCCCCGCCGCCGCCCGTGACCGCTCCGGCCGACTCGCCCGCCCCGGCAGGCGCACCGGCACCCGCGGCCGGCGCCGGCAACGCAGAGGAGCCGAGCCTCGACGACCTCCTCCAGGAGAAGGCCGAGGGCGTCGCGGACCAGTGGAAGGGGCCCGGCCCGCTCGCTCGTCCGGGGTATCCCTGGCTCGAGCACCACGGCTATTTCCGCATCCGTATGGAGGGGTTCCATCGCGGCCACCTCGGGACGGAGCACCTGAAGGGCGACGGGACCACGGTCGTCACGTCCGGGTTCCTGCCCCCGCTGTCGAACAACGCGGCGAACGCGCTGTCGGTGAACCAGGGCGGCGTGTCGCGCCGCGACAACGACTGGCTCGGCGGCGCGAACATGCGCTTCCGCTACGAGCCCACCCTGCACGTGGCGCCCTCGCTCGCCGTGCACACGCAGTTCGACGTGCTCGACAACCTGGTCCTCGGCAGCTCGCCGGACTACAACCCGAGCCGGCCGGACGCGCCTCTCAGCCTGTTCTCGCGCTCGCAGGCGCCCCTGTCGTCCGGGCGGAACGCGCTCCGCGACGCGATCTCGGTCAAGCAGGTCTGGGCGTCCTGGGACATCCTGAGCCCGAGCGACACGACCTCGCCGCTGCTCACGCTGTCGGCCGGCCGCATGGCGCGCCACTGGGGCCTCGGGATCGTGGAGAACGACGGCGAGGACCTCGACGCGGACTTCGGGTCCTACGTGGATCGCGTCACGCTGCTCGCGCGCCTCTGGGGCGTCTATTTCGAGGCGGGCTTCGGCTGGGTGTCGAGCGGCCCTACCTCGGTGGGCGTCGCGCAGCCGTTCGGCGAGCCCCGCGACCTGACCGACAAGGACGACTGCACCGAGGTCACGTTCGCGGTGTTCCAGAAGCCGATGACCGAGGCCGAGCGCAAGGCGCGCTTCCAGCGGCTCGTCGTGCGCAACCGGCCGGTCGTGGACTGGGGCGGCTACCTCGTGTGGCGCCGCCAGGACCTCGACCTGACGTCGGCGTCCGAGGCGGCCTACCTCGCCGGGACCGCGGACCCGTCCGTGCCGGGCGGGGGCTACGACGCCCTGACGTTGGAGCGGCGCGGCGCGTGGTTCCTGACCCCGGACGCGTGGCTCCGCATCGAGTACGTGCCCGCGGTGAACAAGCGCCTCCGCTTCGAGATCGAGGTCGCGGGCGTGTTCGGCGAGGTGGACCACGTGAGCCGGGTCGCGCCGGAGCCCATGGAGATCCGGAGCATCGGCGGCGCCTTCGAGTCGGAGGTCCAGCTCGGGAGCTTCTCGTTCGGCATGGACCTCGGCGTCGCGTCCGGCGACACCGCCGAGTACTTCGGATGGCTCGACAAGTCGAACTTCCTATCGGACCCGACCTCGTTCAACCGGCGCCTGTCCTCGTTCTACTTCAACCCGGACTATCGCCCCGACCTGATGATGTTCCGGCACGTGATGGGGACCGTCACGAACGCGTTCTACTTCAAGCCGTGGTTCCAGTACGACATCTTCGAGAGCGAGAAGGACGCGCTCGGCGGCCGCATCGACCTCGAGTACGGCCGCGCGCTCGAGGCGAGCGCCACCCCCGGCAACGACCCGAACCTCGGCGTCGAGCTGGACGTCCGCCTGTTCTACGAGCAGAAGGGCGTGTTCTTCGCCGGGATCGACTGGGCCGTGCTCTGGCCGCTCGGCGCGTTCGACCTGATCTCCTCGTTCGAGGACGCCGGCGCGTCCTACACTTCCCGTTGGTCCACCGCGATCCGCGGTCGGATCGGGATCATGTTCTAGCCCCCTGCGCGCTCGATCCCCTTCGCTCCCGGGCGGCGCGCGGCGGAGGCAACGCCGCGTGCCGAGGGCGCGCAGGGCGCTCCCCGCTCCCCGCTACGCACCGGTCGACGCGTACTACGCAATGTTTGCGAAGCCGCGGCGAGGGAAATCGCCCCGTCCTCGCGCGCGCGCCGCGTGGGCATCGGTCCGCGCCGTGAGGGGCCCCGGCACGCGAGGCTGGTACGCACCTTGCTTCGGCCCTCGAGCAGGAGCGTTGGAGGCCGCCTCATGGCGCGTCGCAGACAGGCCCTGGGTTTCACGCTCGTCGAGCTGATGGCCACCGTGGCCATCCTGGCCGTGCTCGTCCTGGTCACGATCCCCCCCGTGCTCCGCGCGGTCCAGCGGCGCGAGGGGATCAACGCCGCCCAGACGATCCTCGACACCGTCGAGTTCGCGAAGGTGCAGGCCTCCGCCCGGAACCGGGCGTTCCAGGTGGCCTGGACGCTCTCGACGGGCGACCTCTCCCAGAACGGGGAGGTGCGCGTGCTGGAAGGCGTGACGTCCGCGTGCACGGCGTTCGCGACCACGCCCGAGCGCACCGTGGACTTGAAGGTGGACTACCAGAGCATCCACCTGTCGAGCATCCAGCCAATCGGCCTGACGGCGTTCTGCATCCGCCCCGACGGGCGCGTGCTCGACATGTCCGGGCAGCCGATCGCGTCGAGCGACGCGGAGTACCGGGCCGGCGACGTGCACATGGTGCTGCGCCGGTACGTCGGGGTGAACCAGGAGGAAGGGCCGCGCCACCACGTGGTGGTGCCGTTCAACGGGGCGGCCCGGATCGCGTTCGAGGAGGTGCCGGACTAGTGGTCGCCGCCCGAAAGAGCGCCCGGCGCGACGCCGGGTTCACGCTCGTCGAGATGCTGGTCGTCATCGCGATCTCGGTGATCGGCTTCCTGGCGATGATCCACCTCCAGACCGCGAACATGCGCGGCACCACGAACGCCTGGGACACGGTCGTCGCGACCCACCTCGGACAGCACATGCTGGAGACCATCCGCATGGAGGCCCTGGAGTGGTCCAACGACACCGATCAGGTCTACAACCAGGCGAAGCTGCGCTACCTCTCGCCGCTCCCGTGGCCGGCGGTGAACAACGCCGGGACGGACTGGCTGCGGGCCTTCATCCCGATCGACGCGGTCCCGGGCGACTTCCTGATGGTCAACCAGGCGGGGGCCCTGTTCGAGAGCGGGGTCGAGTACGACGCCGGGATCATCAACGGCATCAGCACCGGCGGGTCGGACCCTACGTTCGGCGAGTTGGCCCCCAACCGGAACCAGCGGTTCTGCGTGCAGTACCGGCTGACGTGGGTCCTCGCGAACTACCTCCTGCGCGCGGAGGTGCGGGTGCTCTGGCCGCGGCAGGACGGGAACTCCGGCGCATGGGAATCGTGCCCGGCCACGATGGCTGCAAACGCCAGCGACGTGAACCAGCTCACGCTCTCGACGACGGTGATGAGGAATGTGGCCGTTTCGCCGTGACAGCCGGCGCGTTCGCCCCGGGCGCGCCCTCCCGGGCTCGGCGGGCCTGACGCTCGTCGAGATCCTGGTCTCGATGGCCCTCGCGGTCATCCTCCTCGGGTCGATCTACTACGTCTATGCGCTCTCGTCCGCCTCCTACCGCATGGCGGGCCAGCAGCTCCGCGCGATGGACCAGGCCCGCTTCGCCATGGAGCAGATCCGGCGCGACGTCGCGGCCGCCGCCTTCATGGCCACGCCGGCCTCGACCTCCGACCCCAACGTGTGCCGGAAGCCGTCCCCGCCGCTCCACGGCATCGCGCTCCAGCAGGTGGGCGATGTGGCGAACGGCGGCCTCGGCGCGAACGACAACCAGAACATCTCCCCGACCGCGGTGACCCTGCTCGGCGCGTGGTGGAACACGGGCATCTACGTCGTGGACCACATCGACGGCCTCGGGACCCAGGTCTTCCTCCGGACGGACAGCCTGCCCCCCCGGGCCGAGTTCGATGCGACGTTCGTGCCCGGCCGCTTCCTGCGGGTCGTGACGCAGGACCAGTTCGAGCTGTACCCGATCATCGCGGCCGCGGACCACGGCACCGGCATCCCCACCCTCACCCCGGGGACCGCCCTCCCGGTGGCCGTGCCGCCGGACTCCTGCGGCTACTACGGCGACGGGAACGGGATGGAGATCAACGTCGTCGGGTACGTCCGCTACCGCATCGTCCGCGACTCCCGCGCCGGCGCGCCCGCGGCGAAGACGGACCTCGTCCGGGAGGAGATGGACAACCGTTTCCAGCCCGTCCGCGGATCCATGCTGGTCATCGCGGAGCACGTGATCGACCTCCAGTTCTACGACTTCGTGTTCGACTCGGACACGAGCCGCCGCGACCCGAACCTGGCGGTCACCCCCCTGGTCACCGGCGTCGTGAACGGCAGCACGGGCATCCTCGGGACGAACGACGACGCGACGCCGCAGCGGCTGCGGTACCTGACCGCGAAGGTGACGACGCGGACCGAGGAGGAGGACCAGGGCCTCCGGTTCGCGCCGCGCCAGAACCTGTTCGCGCCGATCGACTCGTACCAGGTGGACCCGATCATGGAGGGGGCGGCGCGCACCGCGTCGCTGGCGACCCGCATCGGCCTGAGGTCCTTCGCCGTGAGGAACGTGCTGTGACGGTGGAGACGACGAGAGCGCGCCGGCGCGACGACCGCGGGACCGTTCTGGTCCTGGCGGTGATGATCCTGCTCGTGCTGTCCGCGATAGCGTTCGTCGCGGTGCAGGCCACGATGAACCAGATGGCGCGCGTCCAGGCCTTCCGCACGTCGGCCGTGGCCGGGCTGCTGACCGCGGCCGGCAGCGAGGCGACCCTGGCCGTCGCGGCCACGAACCCCTCCGGCTTCGACCAGTTCCTGGCCGCGAACAACTTCGCCGTCCTGATGGCGGACGGGGGCCCGAGCTTCTTCGACACCTCCCAGGCGGGCTCGTTCGGCCAGGAGGTCGTCGCGCTGAACACCGCCAACTGGGCGAGTCGCCTGTCGAATCCGATCGCCACGTCGCGTGCGCCCGGCTTCGAGGGGTCGTTCTGCTTCAAGCGGTACCGGTCCGAGACCGACGGGATCTACCGGAACGACGTCCCGAGCGGCGTTCCGCAGACGCGGGACCAGGTGCTCCAGGACCTGCGGACCACGGCGCAGAAGCGGTTCGCGGCGACGATGTACGTGGGGCCGGTGGATTGCGAGAACCAGTGAGGGACTGCGATGAGATGGAGGTCCGCGGCGAGGCCGAGCGAATCCGGAGCGGGTCCCGGGAGCGGGGCGCAGGCCGGAGTGACATTGTGAGGCGGAGATGATGCTGGGCGGTATCGGCTGCTTCGGGTTCGGACGGACGGTCGGGGCGCGCGCCCTGGCCGCGGGGGTCGCGATCGCGCTCCTCGCCGCCGGCCGCCCCGCCGCCGCCGACATCCCCGCGCAGGAGGTCAAGCCGCTCGTCCTGCTCCTGCTCGACACGTCCGGGAGCATGGAGTACGCGCTGGGGGGGAGCCTCTCCGAGACCCAGGACGAGGACTCGATGCTGATCCCGGACTGCTCGGCGGGCCAGCGGAGCCGCTGGATCGTTGCGCAGGAGGTCCTGACCGGGACGTACGGCGGCTACGGGTGCACCCTCGACGACCGTTCGACCCCGGGCAGCCGCGAGGACCACAACTACCCGGTGCCGCACGTGGTCCCGAGCGGCGTGCAGCTCCACGACGGCCTGATCGACATGACCATCGACCGGTTCAAGTACGGCGTGATGACGTTCGACGCGGTCCCGAACCCGGGCCTCGGCGGGGGCGGCGGCTGGAGCTACGGACCCGAGAGCGGCGTCAACCTCGGCGCGCGCAACGACACCCACGGCGCGCCGGGCGGCTTCGTCCACCCGGCGGCGTCCGACGACCCCGCGGACCTTGCGGTGCGCAACACCGTGGTCCAGCAGTCGATCCTGTCCGCGATCCCGTACGGCGGCACGCCGATCGCGCCGATGCTCCGCGATGCGTTGTACTACTTCGAGACCGACCCGGACCAGCAGCCGTGGGACGTGAACGCCGGCACGGGCGACAAGTACCTCGGCTGCCGGTCGCGCAACATCATCCTGGTCACGGACGGCCGGTCGAACCTCGGCGAGGGGACCGACGGGTACCTGACGTCCGTCGAGTACGCCAGGCGCCTGAAGGCGGCCGGCATCACGATCTACGTGATCGGGTTCCAGCTCCCGGCCGGGGTCTCGACGCAGATGGACGACATCGCGGACGCGGGGGGCACCGGCGAGGCGTTCCTCGCGGACACCGCGGCCGACCTCGTGTCCGCGCTCGTCAAGATCCTGGGGCGCCTGGAGACGCACGTCCAGAGCCGCACGCGGGTCGTGGTGACCGAGGAGACCGGCCACGACCGCGACCTCCAGTACCAGTTCAACGCCGGCTACGGCATGGCCACGGACTCGCCGGGCCTGCGCCGGGGCTACCTGGAGCGCACCACGTACCGCTGCAAGACCGGGTTCCCGGGGGCGGTGCCGTACGAGCTGCAGTCCCTGCACGCGAAGCTCGACGCGACCCCGGACGCCGACCGGCGGATCTGGACGGTCGTGGGGGGGGAACTCGTGCCGTTCGTCGAGGGGTTCGGGGTGGACACCCACGTCTCCCCCGCCGACCTCGACGTCACGGCCGGATCAGGCTGGCTGATGGACTTCTCGCCGAACGCGGAGGGCCTGTGCCGGAGCGGGCTGCTCGGGAACGCGTCCGACGACGCGGTCCGCGCGGAGTTCCGCGACAACCTGGTTTCGTACATCCGGGCGCGCGACACGTCGTGCCGGGCCGGGAACAAGCTCGGCGCGATCGTGCGCTCGTCCCCGACCATCCTCGCGCACAAGAAGAACGTCGACATCAACGTGCCCTCGTTCCGTCTCTACAAGGAGTCCGACAACTTCCGGAACC
>VGRB01000138.1 GCA_016875475.1 Deltaproteobacteria bacterium | reverse complement strand
CGCGCGGTGCGCCCGCACCTTCCGCGCGACGTATGCGCCGTCGGACAGGTGCTGCTTGACCACCGAGAGCACGTCGGGCCGGGCCCCCTCGACCGCCTGGGCCGCCGCGACCCCGGCCGACAGGTCGTCGGACGTCGTGAAGACGGTCGCGCCCGGCTCGACCGCGCCGAGCAGCGCCGCGGCCACCTCGCGCGGCGCGTGCACGTGCGCGAGGCCGCGCTCCCCGGGCGACCCGCCCCACTGCATCCCGACCGCGAGCGCCGCGGCCGCGGCGAGCCCCCCCGCGAGCGTGCCGCTGCCCTTGCCCATCGACATCAGCCGCGCGATCGCGGTCGCGGCCAGCACCGAGACGCACAGGGTCGCGGGCTGGAGCGTCTGGAGGTCGTGGACGCCCATCGGGTTGATCCTTGCGGAGTACAGCCAGTCCGCGGCCACGATCCCGGCGGCGCACGCGGCGAACGCCCTCTCGCGGACCACGGCCGCGAGCATCCCCGCCGCGGCGAGCGGCCACAGCGGGCCGGTGCCCTGCCAGGCGACGCGGAAGACCTCGACCAGGTGCGCGCGGAACAGGCCCCAGCGGAACTGCCCGATCTCGCCGGCGAACGACTCCCGGATCCGGCGCCCGGTCAGGTGGTCGAGCATGGCGGCCGCGGACGACGGGTCGCCCCAGTTCACGACCGGATCGCGGCCGGCCGCGGCGGGGAGGTAGAGCACGGACAGCGCGGCCGCGACGGCCAGCAGGGCGGAGGCGCCCAGGATCGAGGCCCGGCGCCCCTTCCACGCGCCGAGCGTCAGCGCGGTCACGACGATCCCGGTCATCGAGGCGTAGATCGGCCACGTGACGTGCCCGCCCGCGCCGAGCCCGGTCAAGAGCCAGCCCAGCGCGAGCGCGGTCGCGTCCCGGCGGCGCGCGGCCACGGCGAACGCGAGCAGCGACGCCGCGAGCCCGGCGAGCGAGATCGCATACACCTCGGTGGTCGTCCCGTGCAGCCGGACCGCGTGGCCGCCGAGCAGCCCGGCGGGCGCGAGCAGCGCGGCCGCGCCCGACCACCGGGACCTCGGCGACAGCAGCCGCGCGAGCAGGTACGCGAAGGCGGCGGCGAGCGCGGTCGCTGCGGCGGACAGCGCATTGAGACGGAAGAACACGCCGCCCGCGGGGAGCAGCGAGAACCCCTTGCCGGCGAGGCAGAACAGCGGGAACCCGGTCGGGTGCGCGACGCCGAGCGAGTGCGCCGCCGCGGCCAGCTCGCCGCCGTCCTTGAAGTAGGCCCCGGGCGCGGCCCCGGCAACCAGCGCGACGAACGCCGCCACGAACACGCCTGCGGCCGCCTCGATGCGCGCGTCCGGCGGCCGGATCCCGGGCGGGTCCGCGACGCCGAGCGCCCGGCGCCGGGCCTCGACCGCCACTACCGCCCCGCCCGCCAGCGTCAGCGCGACGCCCGCGACGAGCGCGATCGCGAAGCCGGCCGGGCTCCACGCGGCGAGCGCCGCCACCCCCGCCAGCACGGCAAGCAGGGACGCGAGCACCTTCGGCGGCAGCGCGGTGAACGGCTTCAGGGACCGACCTCCTTCGCGGGGGGGGCCGCGCGTCCTCGGTCCGCGCGTTGATGCCGCGCGGACCGCCCCGGGAATCAATGGGGATCGGACGCGCGGCCCCGAGCCCCAGGCTGGTCCCGAGTCCCAGGATCCCCGGGTTGTCAGGGTACGAAGATTTCGGCCCCGGCGGCAAAGCGGACCGTGGTGTCCATCTGCGACAGGCCGCCGGTCACGAGGATCGCGCCCTTCATCAGGCCAGTGGTCACGAGGGTCGCGGCGTGGCTGACACGCGGCGTGGCGAGCTTCAGGCCCTTGGCCTTGACCGTGAGCGTCCCGTTCGCGGCGGTCAGCAGGATCGCCGTGTCGAGCGGCTTCCTGTCCTTCCCGATCCCGCCGGTCAGCAGGACGCTGCTGCCGTCGGCGAGCGGCGTGGCCTGGTGGAACAGGCGGAGCGTCTCGGCGGTGTCGGCCCCGAGATTGCCCATCGCCGAAGCCGAGACCCTGTTCGTGGACGCATCCACGTCGAGCCTGAGCGGCGCGGCGGGCGCCTCCCCGTCCGTGACCCCGCCGAACGTGAACACGGTGCCGGCCAGCCTGACCGCGATCGCGCCCGCGAGCGCGGCGGGGAGGCCGGTCCCGCCGCCGACCTTGCGGATGGTGCCGTCCGCGGCCGAGTAGATCTCGGCGAAGGCGTCGCCCTTGGCGCCGGAGGCGCCGCCGCCCAGGATCATGTAGTCGCGGCACACGCCCCCCTCGTCGGCGAGGCAGACGCCCGTGGACAGGCCGCGGGCGACGTCGGTGCCGGCAACGGCATCGCACGTGACGGCGTCCGCGTCGTCGAGCGCGCACAGCCACGCCGCGGTGCCGAGCTCGACGCGCGCCGGCGGCTTCTGGACGAAGCCGGGCCGGACCAGGATGCGCCGCGAGCCGTCGGGCGCCAGGACCGCGGCCGCGACGCCGCCCGCGCCGCTGTACGGCAGTGTGGACGGGACGAACGAGCCCGCGACCGGGGTGACGACGTTCACGAAGCTCGACAGCGTCATCGTGCACTTGTCCGGCCCGGTGCACGTCTGCGGCAGGAAGTCCGGCAGCAGGAGCCCGCCCGCCTTCTCCAGCGCGACCGTGCTCGCGCCGCCGAACAGCACGACGCGCGACTCGTCGTAGGCCGTCGCGGCCGCGAACCCGTGCTCGTCCTGGAGCGCGAGCCGGGTCTCGCCGAACAGCGACGACGAGGACGCGAACGTCTCCGCGGTCGG
Source organism: Deltaproteobacteria bacterium (assembly GCA_016875475.1). Classification (GTDB taxonomy): domain Bacteria; phylum Myxococcota_A; class UBA9042; order DTJE01; family DTJE01; genus VGRB01. Next base: position 9,599 of record VGRB01000138.1, on the reverse strand, counting down.
GGCCTTGACCTGCATCTGCGTCGCCGTGGCCGCGTTGTAGCCGCCCAGCATCGCCACGTGGTCGTCGGCCATGATCGCGGCGTGGAAGGCGCGCCGCGTCCGCTCGTTGAGCGGGAACATGCTCTCGACGCGGCAGATCCCCGACGTGGGAGAATCGCAGGTCGCGGCCGGGTGCAGCTCCGTCCTGCAGATGTCGGCGGTCGCGGTCGTGCAGGAGATCCCGCCCTGGGGGGGGTTCAGGTGCGCGTCCGGCAGCGGGAACGACGTCAGCGCGCCGCGCCGGTTCACCTGGATGTAGTGGTACGGCGTGTCGCCATCCACGACGACCTTCGCGATCGTGACCTCGCCGCGGATGCCGAAGGCGACCTCGGTGCCGGCGACGCAGCCCTCGTTCTCCGGGGTGCCGTCCACGTCGGCCGTCGAGAACCCGTCGAGCGCGATGACCCAGCGGCTGCCGACCGGCAGGTTCGAGAGCTGGAAGAAGGTGTTGTACATCACGCAGTCCGAGGTGAAGTACGCCTTCCCGTCCAGGCTCGCGGGCGGCTTCTCGTACATCCTGACGCGGAAGGCGGCCATCTCGGGGATCAGCGCGCCGACCTCGGACCCGTCGGAGGACAGGCCGATCAGGATCCGGCCTTCGCCGTTCCCCCCGCTGTCGATCACGGGGATCCCGCCGGGCCCGGCCTCGCAGGCGAGGGCGGCCGCCAGGGCGCCGAGGACGAGGATGCGAATGCAGAACGCCATGGGGGCGCCTCCTATTGTCTCAAGAGGACGTCGAGCTGGGCCTGCGCCGGGTCCGCGGTGAACGACCCGGAACCCACCGTGCCGCTCCCGCCGGGACGGGTCAGCAGGTACGCGGTCGTGCCCGCGCCGACCACGGCCGCGCCGACGGCCGTCCAGAACCACCACGTCTTGTAGAACGGCGTCGAGGCGACCTCGCGCCTCGGCTCCGGCCGCGCAGGCGTGGGCGCGACCGGCACGGTCACGACGGCGAGCGCCACCGTCTTCGAGGCCGGCCTGCCCTCCTCGACCTGGACCGGGAACGTCTCATCGCGGTAGCCGACCTTCGAGATGCGGACGTCGTAGGTCCCGTCCTTCAGGCGCAGGCTCACCGGCGTCAGGCCGACGAAGTCCCGGTTCAGATAGACCTCGGCCCCCACCGGCTGCGTCTCGATGTCGACCTTCGCGAGCACCGGCTCCTTGACCGGCTCGGGGCCGAGCACCTTCTCGAGCGCGAGCGCCACGAAGTCGCCGAGCTTCTCCCGCGTCTCCACGCCGCCCTCGGGGCTGCGCGCCTCCTTCGTCTTCACGTCCACGAACCGGAGCAGCACCTGGAAACGGCCGTCCTTCTCCGAGACCTCGGTGTACAGCACGCGGTCCGCGCCCTTCGCCGCGCCGATCGTCGAGAGGCACTCCGCGTCCAACTCGACGCAACCGGCGTCCACGAGCATGTCCATCGGGTCGTCCGCCGGGACCGGCATCACCTCGTACGTCGGGTACTTCGCGAGCTTCGCGGTGACCGCGTCGGTCAGGGCCTTCAGGTCCTCCGTGCCGAGCCGGTTGCTGGACACGCGGAGCGGGAGCACCTTCGTCCTGGGGGGTGCCTCCTGCGCCCCGGCCGTGATCGGGACCAGCAGGAACGCGAGCATCAATGCCGGGAAGGTCTTGAACCTCATCGCGGGCTCTCTGCCAAGGTCTGCGCTATACTACCGGCGCCCCTTCGGGGTGTCAAAATTTGCTGGCGCCCGGAATCCGTCGAGTTTTCCCTGCATTGCGCCGCTCGCACATCCCCCTGGCGGTGATGTTCGTCGCCTCCGCCTGGGCGGCGTGCTCGTCGCCGGCGGCATACACCCGCGGGCGGATGCCCGCGGCGGCCCTGCCCGAGGCCGAGGTGAGCGTGGTCCGGCGCCCGCGGTCCGGGCCTCCGGAGCCGCTTTCGGGCGCGCTGGACCTCGACGGGACGCTCGTGGCCGCGGATCGGGGCGAGGGCCCGGGGGGAGGGTTCCGCCTGGCCGTGCGGGAGGCTGACGGCGCGGTCGTGTCGGTCGAGGTCCGGACGTGGACCGGCGGCGTCCCGGACCTCGCCGGGGACGAGCCGATCACGGTCGCGATCCGGCCGGGGCCGGTGGTCCGGGTCGCGGACGCCGCCGGGCCCGCGGCGCTCTTACACGCGGGACCCACCCCGCCACCCGCCGGCGCCGGGGACCCGATCCGGGTGCGGGGGACGCCGGATCGGACGTGGGTCGAGGTGGCGTCGTCGGAGGCGCTGTGCCGCTGGACGTGGGTCCACGGCACGCTCGAGGTCGAGACGGACGGCGAGCGCCACGAGTTGCCCCCTGGCGCGACGCGGGTCCTCGCCGCCGCGGGACGCCACTGGCTGGTGGCCGCCGGCGACTGGCGGGTGCCGGAGGAGTCGGATTGCGGGGCCGCGGGCGAGCCGCGGCTGAGGTTCGTCTGGCTGAGGTTGTCGCCGCAACAGGCGGCGTCGGTGCGCGGGACGCGCTGACCCGGGAACACGTGGAGGGATCTTGGCGATGCGGTGGTTGTTCGTTCCGGTGATGGCCCTGGCGCTCCCCGCGACCTCGTCCGGGGACACGCCGGCGGAGCCGGGCTGCCCGGTGGGGACGGGCCTGATGCTGGTCGAGGCGGGCGGGATGGGCTGGGCGCCCGCGGGGCTCGAGCCCGGCGCGCTCGCGGGACTCGACCGGTCCGCGATCGTCGGCTGGGCGCGTGCCTGGGCCGTGGCGTACCGGGCGGCCGGGGTGGATCGCGTGGTCCTCGCGCCGCTGGCCGCCGAGGTGTCGTCATGGGGCGCGGTGGAGAAGGTGAAGCCGACGCCCGGAAAGCCGTTCGGCCGCTTCGACTTCTTCGTCCTGGACGCGATCGTCGAGGCCTTCGATGGCGACGCGGTCCTGGTCGTGTCCGCGCGCGCCGCCTGGGACCACGCCGCCGGGGAGGCGCCGAAGGACCGTGCCGCGTTCAAGGAGTACGCGCGCCCGCTGAGGGAGCGGTACGACGGCGGTGACACCTCGTTCGGGGTCGCGGACAACGACGACTCGTACCCGGACATCGACGGGAGCGGCAAGGTCACGAGCGCCGACTTCGAGGCCTCGTCCGAGGCGAAGCTCGCGTGGGCCCGGGCGCACCGCGTGGCGGCCTTCCAGGTCGAGACCGAGCTGCTCCAGCCGGGGGGGAGGGACGACTACGCGAAGGTGTTCGGCGACGTCATGGCCGTCGCGGAGGGGGTGGACGTACCGATCTGGCTCGCCCCGTTCCCGGCGACGATCCCTCAGGCCGACTTCGCGGCGCGCGTGGCGCCCCTGGTCGGCGCGGGCGAGGACGCGCCGGACGCGATCGTGGTGTCGGTGGCCGGGGCCGGCGCGGACCCGACCGTCGCGGGCGCCCTCGACGCCGTGCGCAAGTTGTTGAAGTCGCTGGCGAACACAGGCTACTCCGGGGACCTGCTGGTCGGCGGTGCGTCGTTCGGCTGGCGGGCCGGCGCGGGCGGCTGCGAGGAGCGGTGCGACGAGGCCATGCAGGCCGAGCAGGCGGCCAAGCTGATCGCGGGCTCGGCGGCGTCCGGCGCGAAGGGCCTGCTGTACGACGGGGTGCTGGAGAAGGCGGACGACCCGACCGGCGCCGGGCTCGCGGCGATCGACGCGGGCGTGGCCGGCGCGACGCCCCGCCGGCGGCCCGCGCTCGCGGTGGCCCGGATCGTCGCGAGGGCGCTCGGCCCGAAGTCGGCCGAGACCGCGACCAAGGTGGCCTCGACGCACGCGGTCCGTTCGGCGACGTGCACGGGCGAGGAGGCCGCGGTGGTCTGGTACGACTGGACCCTCGAGGTCGGGCCGGGCCAGCCCTACCAGGACCTGGTCAAGCGCGTCTCGATCGACCTCCCGTTCGACTCGGTCCGGTCCGCCCTGCTCGGGCCGGGGACCGCGTTCGAGCCGGCCAAGGTCGAGGCGGCTGGCGGGAAGGCGGACGTGACGCTCGGCCGCACGCCGGTCCTGCTGGTCTCGAGGCAAGGCGGGTGGCCGCCCCCGGATTCGGAGCCCGCTGACGGCGCGCAGGCGGACGGCGCCGGGGAGGACGCCGCGCCGGGCGGGGACGGGACCGGAGGCTCCGGAGGCGGCGGCTGCGGCGCACCGGGCGCCGCCGCGTGGCCCGCGCTGCTCGCGGCGGCCGCGGCCGCCTTCGCGGTCTCCCGCCGCCGCCGCACGTTCTCGTCATGAACCGAATCCCGGTCCTCCTCTGCGGTCTCTGCGCTCTCTGCGGCGGAATCCTCCTGTCCCCGCGCCCCGCACTCGCCTGGGGCGCGCGCACCCACTCCGAGGTGACCGCGGCCGCCGCCCGCGCCGCGCTGCCGGACGCTGCCGAGCCGCTCGTGTGCCCCCCAGGGATCGACCTCGGGGCGTTCCTGCGCCACGTCCGCGCGACGCTGTCCGAGGCCGCGGGGGAGCGCCGCGCCGGCCTCGTGCGCGGCTGGCCGGACGAGCCGGCGCGCGACGCCGCCGCCCTGCGGGACCTGCTCGACCTGACGCTCGACCCTGCGCGCAGGGTCCACGGGATCGACCTGGTCGAGTGCGTGCCCGACCGGGTCGCGCTGCTCGCGGCCGAGGCGAACCGCCCTGACCGGGACGGCCGCAACCTGGAGCGGGTCGCGCGCGGGCGGGACGGGCAGGCGATCATGGGCACGAAGGGGCCGCACCCCGCGGACCCCGCCGTCCTCGACATGGGGGGACTCTGGGGGCTCGCGAGCCAGGCGCACGCCCACTACCAGCTCGCGCCGGACCCGACCTCGAGCCCGATCGCGCTGTGGACGGACCCGTCGCGCTTCGCGGTCGCGACGGCCGTGCCCGGCGGCCCGGTGACGCTCGGGACCGAGATGGCGAGGGCGCATTTCCTGATGTCGCTCCTCGCGGCCGGGTGGGACGCGCCCGGGTCCGACGCGGTCGCGCTGACGTGGCTCGGGGCCGCCCTGCACTACGTGGAAGACACGTCCGACCCGGTGCACGTCGTGCAGGTGGGGTCGCCGTGCGTCGTCGGGCACGCGCTGTCAGGCTTCGTCGTCCGCGCGCTCGCCACGCAGGGGGGGTATCTCGGCGAGTTGAAGTCGCCGGTCGCGGCCGCGACGGACGCGATCTCGAACCTGCACCTGTGGACCGAGGAGTCCTGGGACGCGGCGGGGCCGGGGGGGTGCGTGCCGAGGCCGCTCGCCGCGCCCGCGTTCGCGACCCCGGCCGCGGCGCTGGACGCCGCGCTCGCGGCGATCGACGGGGCGGACGACCGGGCGCGGCCGTCCGGGCCCGGGACATACGCGGCCGCGTGCCGGGCCGCGTCGCCCGACCTCCTGCGTCACGGCTTCTCGCTGCCCGACGGCGGTTTCGACCCGGCCGCGTACCGCGGCGACCCCGAGGCCACGATGCGCCTGCTAGCGATCGGGTGCGAGGCCACGGCGGCGGCCGCGGTCGCGAGCGCGACCGTGGTCTCGGCCTTCGCGGCGCTCGAGGGCTGGGTGCGGACCCCCGAGGGTCGGACGGCGGTCGCGCGGCTGCTCGCGGCCGAGCGCCTGGACGCGGTCGCGGCGCGCGAGGCGAGGCTCGCCGCCTGGGTCGCGGAGCACCCCGAGGGCGTGGCCCCGCCGGCGGTCGGGACGGCCGGGACCACCGGCGCGGCCGGGGCGCAGCCGTTCAGGACGCCCTGGGTGATCGTCGTCGAGGCGGGCCTTCTGGCGGCCGTCGTGATGGTTGTCCGCCGGGGAATCAGAAGGGCAGGGCGCCGCGCTGGAGGAGCGACGCCCAGTCCATCGCGATCGCCACCGCCGAGTGGATGAAGACCCCCCCCCAGATCGTGTTCGTCCGGAGCGAGAGGACGCCGAGCACGGTGCCCGCGAGGATGGCCGCGACCGCCTCGGCCGCGGGCTTCTGGAAGTGGATCATGCAGTAGGGGATGACCATGGCCCAGACCGCCATGGACCCCATGGTCCGCTTGGTCGCGTGGATCATGAACCCGCGGAAGAAGAACTCGAGCGCGAAGAACTGGAGGCAGTAGAGGACCTCCCAGACGAGCAGGTCCCATAGCGCGTTCGGGTAGTGGTAGAAAGGGTAGGTCCGCTGGAACGCCTCGGTGTACGAGACCACCACGACCGCGACGAACACCGGCACGAAGAGCGCGAGGTAGATCGGCAGGTGCCGGAAGAAGCGGCGGGGCAGGGCGCCGTAGTTCGCGAGCGGCTCGCGGAAGACGAAGCGGACGACCAGCGCGGGGACCACGAAGTAGATCGAGGTGCAGCCGAGCGACCAGACCGCGTGCCGGTAGAGGGGCCCGAGCGACAGCAGCAGGTCGCGGAGGCCCCCCTCCGGCAGGCCCTCGGCGAACCGGATCGCCTTGCCGGACATGCGCGCCTGGAACTCCCCGTCCAGGACGAGGAAGTTCATGACGCAGAGCATCAGCGCGACGACCAGCATCGCAGCGACGGACTGGAACGCCGGCGAGCGCGGCCCCTGGGGGGGCTCGTCGCGCAGCCGGTCCAGCGCGTCCATCTGGTCCGTGACGAGGAACCGGTAGAGGCGGGCCACCATCGGGGGCGGATGTTACCACGGGGACCTCCCCCGCCGGCTGCCGATTCATGCGCGAGCGATCCGCGCCACAGCGGCAGGTCCCCCGCTTGACGCGCCGCCACGTCCGCCGCAAGATCCGCACGCCCGGGAGGTGATCCATGTTCGACGACCTCAAGGCCCGCATCAGCGACCTCCGTGAGAGGACGGCCGTCCTCGGGAGGTATCTTTGACCCCGACGGCAAGGCGCGACGCGTAGCCGAGATCGAGACCGAATCCACGGCGCCCGACTTCTGGAACGACAACAAGCGCGCGCAGACGATGCTGCGCGAGAAGGCGCGGCTGGAGGAGGACATCGAGAGCGTCCGCAGGCCCGCGCGCGAGGTGGCGGACGCGGCCGAGCTGCTCGCCATGGCCGAGGCGGAGGGCGAGGCCTCGCTCGATGCGGACATCCGCGCGGCGCTGGACGCGGTCGGGAAGCGCGTGTCCGCGCTCGAGTTCGCCCGCATGATGAGCGGCGACAACGACCGCGCGGGCGCGATCGTGACCGTCCACGCGGGCGCCGGCGGCACCGAGTCCCAGGACTGGGTGCAGATGCTGCTCCGCATGTACCTCCGGTGGTGCGAGCGCCGCGGGTTCGGGACGGAGGTCGTGGACGAGCTGCCGGGCGAGGAGGCGGGATACAAGAACGTGACCTTCTCGGTGGCCGGCGACTGGGCGTTCGGCTACCTGAAGGCCGAGACCGGGGTGCACCGCCTCGTGCGCATCTCGCCGTTCGACGCGAACGCGCGGCGGCACACCACGTTCGCGAGCGTGTTCGTGCTCCCGGACATCGAGGACTCGATCGACATCGAGGTCAACGAGGCCGACCTGCGGGTGGACACCTTCCGGGCCGGCGGCGCGGGGGGGCAGCACGTCAACAAGACCGACTCCGCGGTGCGCCTGACGCACCTCCCGACCGGGATCGTGGCGGCCTGCCAGAACGAGCGGTCCCAGCACAAGAACCGGTGCATGGCCATGAAGATCCTGAAGGCCAAGCTGTACGACGCGGAGCGCCGCAAGCGCGAGGCCGAGCGTGCGTCGGTCGAGGCCGCGAAGAAGGACATCGACTTCGGCAGCCAGATCCGGTCCTACGTGCTCCAGCCGTACCGGATGGTCAAGGACCTCCGCACCGGCCACGAGACCGGCAACGCCGACGCCGTGCTCGACGGCGACCTCGACCCCTTCATCCAGGCCTACCTGATCCGGGCGGCGTCGTAGACCGCCTGGTCCCCCGGCGTCCCCCGTGCCCGAGCCCGTCCCGAGCCGCGGCGGCCCGCCGGCCCGAGGTCACGGAGCGGGCGGCTCCCGCCCCGGGATCCTCGCCCCCCTGCGCCGCAGCTCCTCGAACAGCGGCTCGTCGCGCGACAGGATCCGGGCCGGGACGCCGCCGAGGTCGGCCCAGCCGTCCGGCCCCGCTTCGGGCAGTCCCAGCACCCGGCCCGCGTTCGGGTGGAACGCGAAGTGCGCGCCGCGCGCGCCGATCACGTAGGCGGGGCCGGCGTGCTTCTCGTGCCCGATGCGGCCGCGCTCCGCGATCGGCTGCCTCGCGATCTCGCGGTCGGTCAGGCCGGTCTCGCACTCGATGGCGAGGAAGGGCCGCGCGTGCCACACGAGCGCAGCCTCCCCCCCGAAGAAGGCCACGCGGACCGGCAGGCCGTCGAACAGCCGGGCCAGCGCGGCGCCGTTCCGGCGCGATCGGTCGGCCCAGTCCGTGCGGTCCGGCGAGTAGTGCTCCCACTCGTCCGTGACGCCGCGGACCTCCACCGGGCCGGACAGGTCGGAGGGCTGGAGCGCCCACGCGGCCGCCACCGTGGCCGCGGCGAGCCACCCTGCGACAGGCCACCTGGCGGCGACGGCCCGGACGCCCGCGTCCAGGCCGAGCAGCAGGAACGGCGTGGCGGGCACCAGCATGCGCGCGTGCATGAAGTCGCCGCCGAACCGGACCACGTGCAGGGCATACGCCGCGCCGATCAGCGTCGCCGGCGCGAGCGGGGCGACGCGGCGGGCGAGGAACGGGACGGGGACCGCGAGCAGGAGCGGCCACCAGCGCCCGAAGTAGAGGCTCGCGTAGAACAGCCCCTGGTCGATCCACAGCCGATCCGCGGACTTGGCGAAGTAGGTGTTCGGGACCCAGTCGCCGTAGTAGAGGACGCGCCAGGCGAGGTGCGGGACCACGAGGATCGCCGCGCCCGCGACGAAGGCGGCTGCCGGGACGAGGGCCCGGCGGTTCCACAGGAGCCACGCCGCGACGCACGCCGCCGGGACCGCGCCGTCCGGCCGGGTCAGCACCGCGAGCCCGAAGACCGCGCCCGCGGCGGCGAGCCGCCGCGCGGATGCGCCGTCCCTCGTCGCGAGCACGAACCCGGCGACGAGCAGGAACGCGAACGCGGACGTCTCGAGGCCGGACGTTGCGTGGACCGCGAGGTCGCGGCTCGAGGCCGCGAGCAGGGCGGCGAGGGGCGCGAAGGCCGCGAGCCCGGTCGCGCGCCCGTGGCGCCTCGCGGCGAGCCCGATCAGGAGGACGGTCGCCCCGAACGCGGCCGCGCCCCAGGCGACGGTCCATGCCTCGGGCGACGCGCCGGCCGCGCGTCCGGCCGCGATCCAGAGAGTCCACAGGAAGTTGGTGTAGCCCTCGACGCGCTCGCCCGCGTTGAACACGAGTCCGTGGCCCGCGAGCAGGTTGTCCGCGTACCGGAAGCAGACGTAGGCGTCGTCGCAGACCCAGGCGAGCGAGAGCGCGTGCGCGACGGCCGCGACCGCCGCGATGGCGACCCCGACGACCTCGAGCCTCCGAAGCGCCCGGTCCATGGCGGCGATGATATCCCGCCTCGACCTCGATCCGACCCTTTCCGGCGGACACGAGCATCGCATTCCGTCCGCGGAGAGGGTCAGCGAGAATGAGGCGCCAAGGCGAGCGGAGGCGGATCGGGATGCCGGCCGTCCCCCTTGCGCCCGCAGGCCGCAAGGGGGGCCCAGCGCGGGGGTGCACGGATGACTGAG
>VGRB01000137.1 GCA_016875475.1 Deltaproteobacteria bacterium | reverse complement strand
CGGTTCGCCGGGTTTCGGAACCCCGGTCGCTCTTACGGTCTGACCGACTTCCCGGGATCCGCCCGGTCGGGCCGGATGGCCATCCGCGACATCGAGGAACGCGCAGACGGGCGGAGTCGCTTGGGCGGTCGCGGGGCACGGACCCGGCTGGTGGACCTGTCGCGCCGGTACTCCGTCCTGTGCTCGGTCGCGACCCTGCTGGCGATCGAGGACGCCGAGCCGGCCTCAAGCGATGCGGCGGCGCGAAGCCGGGGGCGGCCCGCGCGGCGGCGCATCCCGATCGCGCTGGCGCACGGGTGGCACGGGTGGGACGCCGGCGGACAGCTCGCCTACGCGAGCACGTCCGCGCCGCCGCCGTCCGCGCGGGTCCACCGCTCCACGAGGGCCGCACTGCGCCTGGCGTCCGTGGCACTTCCGGCATCCCTGGACGCTCCGGCCGAGGAGGTCCCCGAAGCTCTCCCCGACGACCCGCTCGTGCGCCTGTGCTCGCTCCAGCGGGCCGACGGGAGTTGGCCGCTCTCCCGGGAACTGCTCGACCTCGCCGGCGACGCCGCGCCCGACCGCGCGTCCCTGCCCCGGGGCGCGGGCCTGACGGGCATCCGCGACATCGAGGAGGCAGCGGGAGGGGCGCGCCGGTCGGGGACGCGTACGGGCCGCGATCGCCTGATCGAGCTGTCCCGCCGGCACTCGGTCCTATGCTCGGCGACGACGTACCTGGCGGTCGAAGAGACGGCGGAGGCGGGGCCGGCCACGCGCGGACGTCCGGCGCGGAGGCGGATCCCGATCGCCCTCGCTCACGGCTGGCACGGGTGGGACACGGCGTGGGTGGACACGGCGTGGGTGGACACGGCGAGCCGCGGGTTCTCGCTGCGGCGGCGTACGGCCTCGCTGCGGCTCGCGAGCGTGCCGCTGGCCTCGTCCCTTTCGTACTGCTGCACGGCGCCTGACGCACCGGACGCCGCTCCGGTCCGCGAGAGCGGCGGCCCCGCCCGGGAAGACCCGCTCGTCCGCCTCTGCTCGCTTCGGCGCGCCGACGGGAGCTGGGACCTCACCCCTGAGGTCACGGAACTCGTCGCGGGCGAAGAGGCGGACTTCCAGGTGCTTCGCGCGGACCCCCCGCTTCGGCCGGACGTGGCGGACCGGGTGCTCGCGACCGGGATGGCGATCCGGGTGCTGGCGCACCGCTTCGCGGATCGGGCGGACGCGTGGCACATGATCGCGGACAAGGCGGTGGCGTGGCTCGCCGGCGTCGGCATGCTGGATGCGGTCGGCGGAGACCCGCGGGCGGCGCGGGCGGCAGGGGCGTGAAACAGGACGCGTGGATCGAGGTCATCGAGGACGTGGCCGACGAACTCGGCCTCGAGATCCGGCACGATGCCGGGGGGTTCGAGGTCGCGACCGATCGGTGGAACACCGTGGCGTTCCGGATCATGTCGAGTGGGGCCGGCCACCTCGTGGTCTCGCCCTGGCTGGAGCTGTGCGAAGGGTCCGGCAGCTTCGCGGACCCGTGCTACTCGCTCCGATCGGCGCTGGACGTTGTGCGCTTCTGCTAGGTCCTTGCGATCGCGATCCCGATCTGCGCGGGCCGCCGCCCCGGAGAGGCTTGAGGGCGCGCTGGGTGCGACGCAACGGTAGAGCGTCCACCGTCGACACGACTCGCGAGTAAGCAAGATCGCTTGAGCGCAGCCATGCCGGCGTGCCGTTGGGGTGGATTCGGAGATCGTGTCCAAGGAAACCGGGTGCAGGGTGTTCTTGCATGCATTGCTCGGCACGGGCCGTGCCGCCCTACGTGGTAGGATTGCGACGCAAGGCCCCAATCGGGGGAGGAAGGATGCTGTTCCCGAACGAGCCGCACCCGATTGAGTTGATGCCCCACCCGGTGCCCCTGTCCCTCGACCACTTCGAGATCCACTGGAAGCCAGCGGACGGCTCGGATCTCGGAGAGCCTGTTGCCCGAGTCGCCTGGGTCGTCACCGAGCCCGGGCTCATCGAGTGGACGTATGACCGGAACCGGCTTGATCGCTGGGTGCTCGAATTCCTGGTCGAGCACGCCGTTCGCCGTCGTTTGATCCTTGTGGGGTTGCAGGACCCATGGCCGACGTTGAGGGAAGCCTGTCGAGAGCCGTGCGACCTCGGTGACGGCGTGGTCGCTCTGTTCCGCCTCGCGGACGGGACCGACCCGGACGCTGCGAAGAAGGTGCCCTTCCCGGTGTAGGCGAGGGATCGCGAAGCTCCGGGGGGGCGGGAATCTGCTCGCGGAGGGATGCCGAATGGCCGGTGAACGAAAGCGGACCCGGCGCACTGGAGAGCCCAAGGCTCCGTTCGTTCCTCTCTCGCCATCCGATCTCGTTCTGGTGGAAGGCTTCGTGGATCGAGCACGCGACCACTTCGTCGTGGAATGGCATGTCTGGTACGGGCAACCCGTGGCTCGGATCCAGTCGGGGGGCGAACGCCTGGTCGTCTTCGAGTTCCTGCCGGACGCCCAGACGCTCCACGCGAACCAGCGCAAGATGATCTGGAACGAGGTCCATCGCGTCCTCGTCCAACGGGGCGGGCCCGATCCGTGGAAGCAACTGCACGAACTCTGTGCGGAGACCAAGGTCGGCAACCGGGGCAGGCGGTATCGGTTCATCCCCGGCGATTCGCGCGGAGGCTCGTTCGAGCCGACGGACACCGAGACGTCGAGTCGAGTCGGGGAGGTCATGGAGCCTCGGCGGGTCCTTCGCTTGAAGGATCGCACCCTCGTCCTGTACCAAAGGTCAGGCCAGCCATGTCTCGCGATCTTCGACGCCGGGGGACTGGAAGGCTCGGCCGAGTTCCAGGGCCTCGGGTTCTCGACAGCGGAGGCGCGCGCACGCTGGGCACGTCACAACTTCCCCGGCGCGTCCGACGCCATGGACTGGGAAGCGGCCAGGCTGGCAGCCTGCCTCGGTGAAGTGGAGCAGTGGATCGATGCCGGCGAGTTCGACCGGGCATTCGAGAAGCTGGCCGAGTTGGCCGAAGCCCTCGAGGCGCTCGCTGGCGAGGGACGGGCTCTGCTCCCGCTCGCGTCCTGCCGCCTTCTGAGAGGGAGGCTGGCTTGGAAGGCACGGGACTGGAGTGTGGCCATTCGCGAGTTCCGTGATGCTCTCGAAGCCGCGAGATGGGGGGCGGACGCAGAAGCGGCAATGGCCGGTCCCCTGGTCGTGGAGGCCCTTGCTTCCCTCGGACAAGTGCTTGCGACCCGGGATGGCCCGGCAGCTGAGGCTTTTCTGGTTCAGGCCATCGAGACGGCGAGAGCCGATCTGACGGTTTGCGCACGACCCGATGCCGCGCGCCGTCTCGCGAGCGTCCTTGCCTGGCTCTCGGACGTTCGGGCGCATGCCGGTGACCAGCGGCAAGCGATTTCCCTGCTCAAGGAATCGTTCCGTCTCGTTGGCGTCTCCGGCGATGATCTTGACGATCATACCCGAGCCGGGGTGCTCGGCGTCCTGGAACGCCTCGGCGACCATGCGTTCCTGCGGAAGGAGTACTCGGAAGCGAGAGACTGGTACCTGAAGTACCTCGACCATGCTGTCCGCATCAACGACCAAGGATTGCGTGCCCGGGGGGTAATCGGTTCGTGCGCGCGCCTGACAGATGCCTGTCTGGCCCTCGATGACATCGAGGCAGCCGAGCGGTACTCATGCGAGGCACTGCGGATTGCTGGAAGTCAGGAGGTCGGACCGGGAGAAACGCGTCGCAGCCTGGCCGACGCCCTAGCTCGACGCGGGGCCGTCCTGTGCCGCAGGCACGACATCGATGGGCTTGGCCTTCTCGCCCGGTCCGCCGGACTCTGGGCCGACGAAGTGCGCAACAGCGGCCGACCGGAGGACCTCTTCCAGGAGACGCTTTCCTGGCAGTTGCTGGCGCAGCAGAGTCACGCCCTCGGCGGGTCGAAGGCCGAAGTCCGTGAGCTCTGGGCCAGGGCGATCCAGCGGGTCGAGCAGTTGCAGAACGCGACCGGCCGCAGCTACGAGCGCCTTCTCGCGGACCTGCGATCCGAAGCTGGCGACTTGTCCGTGGGGGCGGACTGAACCGTTCGAGGCACGCAGTCTGCGGGATTCGACAGCGTGGATGCACTGGAACTCGAAGAAGACGAACGATGGACGGACACGAGCCAAGCGATCGGATCGAAGTGACCGTGGAGAAGGGGCCTGACGGTCGCCCCGACGTGGTGACGGTGAACTTCGGCAGGCACTGCTTCGCCCAGATCATGCGCGAGAACGGGCGGGTGTTCTGCTCGGTCGGTGCGACCCACCACGGCTTCCGCGTGAACGGGTCGGGGATCGGCTGCGACCTGGAGAACGTCACCCAGATCGTCGCAAATGCGCGCCCCGACTTGGCGTTCTGACATTCCGAGCGTCGGCGCGGCATCGACAGGAGGAGGCGGTCGGTCCTACCACTCTCGAGGCAGGTCACCGGCACCGAGGCTCCTCGTTGGACGCAACACTGCGCCCGCCATATACTTCGGTCGGAGGTGCCCATGCGATCCGCCGTCGTCAGACTGCCGGCCGACGTGACCGACGACGACGCCCAGCTTCTGCTCGCCGTCCGCCTGTTCGAGGAGGGACGCGCCTCCCTGGGCATGGCCGCGAAGGTCGCAGGGTTCTCCACCCGCGCGTTCATGGAACTCCTCGCCCGGAAGGGCGTGCCGGTGGTGAACTACCCGGCCTCCGAAATGTCGGAGGACCTGGGGAATGCCTAGCGTCGCGATCCCGGACACGAGCTGCCTGATCGGGCTCTCCGGCGGACGGCTGCTCGAACTCCTGCGGGATCTCTACCCCGAGGTGACGGTCCCCCGGGGCGTCGCGGATGAGTTCGGCGAGGCGCTGCCGAACTGGGTGTCGGTCGCGCTCGTCGGCAACGTCGGGCAGGTGCAGGCCCTGCGCTCCTCCCTCGGCCAGGGCGAGTCCGAGGTGATCGCCCTCGCGCTCGAACGCACCGACTCCGTCGCGGTCCTCGACGACCTGCGCGCCCGCAGGCTCGCCCGGGATCTCGGCGTTCGGTTCACCGGCACGGCCGGCGTCCTCCTCAAGGCCAGGTCGGCCGGGTTCCTTCCATCCGTGGCGGAAGCCCTGGAGGCCATGCAGTCGTCGGGCTTTCGGCTTTCCGACGAGCTGCGGAGCGAACTGCTGCGCATGGCCGGCGAGGCTCCGGCGTCTCCGGCGTGAAGGGCCGGGGCGGCCTGGCTCATCGCGCAATCCTCACCTCCAGCGGCACCGTGACCTCTCCTGTTTCCAGCACGCGTATCGGTCCCCCGCTACTAATTGAATTCATTGGGGTTCGAGGTCGAGTTGGTGGCCTCGATCTGCCCCTGTAAACCCTGGACCGTCCGCTTTCTGCCCATCTCCCCCCACGGATCCGGCGGATCTCCTCCCCGAACTTCCGGGGGGGGCTGAGCCTTCCTGACCAGGACTTCGACCGCGTCCCTCATGATTCCGGCACCAGGTGAGCGTACCGGAGCGTCATGGCCATGGACTGGTGGCCGAGGAGTTCCTGGATCACCTTCAGGGGCAGGCCCTCGATCGCGAGCTGCGAGGCGAAGGAGTGCCTGAGGTCGTGGACCCGGATGATCCGGAGGCCGGCCTTGCGCAGGGCCGCGAAGAAGGGCCGCTTCACGTTGGCCTGGTCGAGGACCTTGCCGTCGAGCGTGCAGAAGACCAACTCGCCCCGCTCGTGCCTGGCGGCCTTGAGGACCTCGACCAGCCGCGAGTTCATCGGGATCTCCCGGGGCTTGCCCGACTTCGGGGTGACGAACTCCTTGTGGAAGAGCGAGCGGCGGACCAGGACCTTGCCGCTCCTCCACTCGATGTCGTCCCACCGGAGCGCCAGCGCCTCGCCGATCCGCATCCCGGTCCAGAGCAGGGTCGCGAAGAGCGGGAACCACCGGGAATCGAGCTCGGCCAGGAACGCCTCGGACTCGTCGCGCGTCAGGAAGTCCCACTCGTACTCGGGCTCGTGGAGCTTCTTCACGCGGGCGATGGGGTTGAACTCAAGCCGCCCCCACTCCACGGCGGAGTTGAACAGCTTCTTGAGGCAGGCCAGGATGTTGTTGACGGTCTTCGGCGAGAGCGTCTTCAGCTTTTCGGCCTTGAGCCGCTCCACATCCTGGGCCGTGATCTCGCGCATCTCCTGATTGCCAAAGAACGGGACCAGGTGGCGGGTGAGGTCGATCCGCTTGCCGACCTGCTCCGACGGCTTGTTGTTCGCGACCACGTAGGCGTCGAACCACTCCCACGCGAAGGTCGTGAACGGCAGGGGCCGCGGGCCCTCCTCATCCTCGGACGGCGGACGGACGAGCCTGCCGAGCTTCGCCGCGTTCGCGATCTCGGTCGCCCACTGCTCGGCCTTGCGACGCGAGCCGTGGACCACGCGGCGGAGGCGGGAGGTTCGGCCGTCCGGGGTCCGGACGCGGATGTCGAGGAGCCACCCTGATCCGTGCTTCTGGATTGTCATCGGGACCCTCCTTGCCCCACCAGGCAGCGAGGGTTCCCACGGGGTTTCGCAGCCATGATTCCACCATCCGGGTGGGGAACCGCAACCGCTTGCCGACCTTGCAGAAAGGGATGGCCCGATGTAGCCGTCGCAAGGCGGCGGGCGAAGCCGTTGATGAGAACGACGTCCGGAAGCACCGGAACGACGTGTTCCGCCTCGCGTTGACCTTGGCTGCCGAGCCCGGCCCCGAGGTGGCCGGCGGGATCCGCGCTGACCTGGAGGCGTTCGTGACTGCGTTCCCGGACACCTCGCCCGAGTGGCCGGGCATCGTGAATGCGTTGCAAGGGACGGTCCGAACTCCCCCGTCGCCGGGCGACCTGATCGAGGCGATCCGTACCAGGTTTCGGCTCGCTTGACCGGTTTCGCCAACGACTACGCGGCCATCCGTCCGCGCCTCGGCCTAATGAACACCTCCAAGTGCCTGATCCGCCCCGCCGTCGCATCCGCGCGGAGCGTTCCCTCGCCATGTGGCCCTCCCCGCACCCCGCCTCGCGTTGCACCGTACACATCACGTTTTGTTGCTTCCGATGCTAGCGAGCGGGCTCCCCGCCGAAAAATTGATAACCGTGATTTGCACGATGCAACGACTCAGCCCCAGGACCCGGTCTCCGGGGACCACGTGCCGGCGGGCTCCGCGCCGAGCACCGGGTCCAGGAACGCCCTGACCGCCTCGAGGAGCACGGCCACGGTCGCCCACGGGAGCCCGTCCTGTTCCGCAATGCGGGCGTACCGCGCCTCCCAGGACGCCGGCGGCCCCGGGACCGCGGTCGGCAGGAGGTGGGTCCTCCGGAACTCGAACGTCTGCTCCAGCGCGCGGCGCAGCCGCACGGCCTCGATAGGCCGGACCCGCGCCAGCAGCGCGAGGTCGGGCAGATCCTTCACGCGCGAGTTCTCGCGGTCCCGAGGCATTGTGTACGCATGGAGCTTCTCGGCGATGTGGGTCTCGATCGGGTAGAGGCGCAGCCGGGGCGGCGCGATCCCGGCGAACGCCAGCACGTCCTCCCCGACGACCAAGTCCGGTTCCCCGAGGATCGGGTCGCCGAACGCGACGTCGACCCCGAAGGGGTCCCCGAACGGCCGCCCCGCCAGGAGGCACTCCGCCCGGAACCGCATCCCGTCGTATCGCATGCCGTCGTTGTCGATGTCCGGATGCGTCGGGTCGGGCGCGATCTCGTAGCTGAGGAAGTCGCCCAGGTCGAGGCGGGCTGCCAGTTGGAGATCCTCGAGAACCCGGTCGGACGGACCCGTCATGCGAAGGTCCACGTCCTTCGTGGTCCGGGCTCGTTCGAGCCGCAGTTCCAGGACCAGCCCGCCCTTCAGCAGGACCGAGTTGCCGAGCAGGTGGACGACCCGGGCCAGGAACCGGTCGAACACCAGCAGTTGCCGGCGGCGGGCGAAGACGTCCCCGTTCGGCGAGGCGGCGCGAAGCCGGTGCTCCAGCGCGTGCTTGAACGCCCCGGGCGACTCGTAGCGCTGGCTCACGGCTTGCCCTCCATGCGGTCGAGCTCGTCCAGGAATACCTGGACCTCGGTGGGTCCCAGGAGACCCCGGCGCGACACGTCCCGCACCGCCGCCCGGATCGTGTCGGTGGTGACGTTTGCGTCCAGGCAGTCGGACAGGGTGCGCGCGACCGTGGTCACCGGGACCGCGCCGACCCAGGTGCGCTCCGGCTTCAGGAGGTTCTCGTAGTAGGGAGTCACCCGGTCGGGAACCCGCAGGCGGCGCTTCTTCCACGCGAGGGGCAGGGTCAGGTGGAACCGGGACGGCAGGACGTCCGAGATCCGGTGCAGCGACAGGGCGGTCTCGTGCGAGAACACGCCGACCTGCTCGCTCCACAGCCACAGGACGATCAGTTCCTCCTGGTCGCCCGCCGGGTGGTGGATGAGGCGGTAGATGCCGCGTCGCACGCGGGCGATCCGCTTCGACCGGAGGTACTTCTGCAGGAGCTGCGGCGAGTAGCTCGCGTCCTGGGCCTGCCTGGCCGTGAAGTACCCCTGCTGCACCTCGGCGAGCACGTACAGTTTGTCCCAGTCCGGTCCCGCCATGTCTCGACTCCAGGCCCCGACGTGCACGATTCTAAACCGTGGGTATAAGTTCGTGCAAGCCTGGGTTTAGGTTCGTGCGTCCGGAAATGCGGGTTTCCTAAACCGTGGGTTTAGTTTCGTGCGCACCCGGACATGGAACCGGCGCCGAGGCCGCTGGCGTGTTAGGCAGCGAGACGACAGGGTTTCTTCGGGATGACCAGCCTCAGATGCCGCGGGCGCAACCGTGTTGCAGCCGCGCGGAGCGTTCCCCCGCTACTTCTGGTGCAATGTCGATGCGTTACCTCCGCTTCAGGTGCCTGCCCAGGATCTCGATCCAGCCCCTTCTTGGGGTCGCCAGCCGCCGACAATTGGAAGGCGCTGAAGGCGGAAGTCGTTGACGTTACGCGATTCTCGGGTGGATCGGCTGCTGCGGCGCTCGTGGGGGGTATGAAAACCCGAAGGTCGCCGGGCCCAGACGCTCGCGTCGCGCTTGACGACGACGGCCCGAAACGCCACGCTCGTTCCGCCCATTGCGCGGCGCGTGGCGGATGCAGGACGGCAAAGCGCTGACGGACGAGATCGCGCGGCTGGAGGCGCGTCTCCACGCCCTCGCGGCGGAGGAGGCGGACCTCCGCAGCCGGATCGAAGACCTCCGGGCAGGGGGCGGCTGCCGGGAACCGGCGCCGGTTCCTGCGGCGGCGTCGCCGACGCTGTCTCGACGGGAACGAGTCGCGCTCTTCGTCGACCGCGACGTCCCGATTCTTGCCCGGATGTTCGAGAAGAGGCTCCGTGGGTACCGCCGAATGGGCTACTCGGCCGAGCCGAAGCACGGCGACGCGAGGTTGCCCGGACTGTGAACGCTTGATTGGAGGCGCGGATGAAGAATCGCCGGCCGAAGTGGCTGCGGAACGGGGCGAAGCCAGGACGAGCGGACGCACGGCCGGAAGATGCGACGCCTCGCCCTCTCGGGGTCCGCGAGATCCCGGAAGGTCGCGATCCGCCGGTCTCTCTGGACCTCCGGTGCAAGCGCTGCGGGCTCGCTGCGACTCACGAGGTGGGGACCATCCTCATGGTCCCGCCGACCTCCTCGGACACGCCGTCCCGGCAGGACCTGGAGTCGCGCCTGGGCTTCACCGGGATCGCTCGATGCGCAGGATGCGACGCCACTGGCCCCTGGGGTCTCTCGGACGCCTCGGTGAAGACGGTGGTGGCCCTTGCCAGAAACCACATGTCGGGCGGGAAAGGGAACCGCTTCGTGTTGGCGCGCCTGCGCATGTTCGACGGCACTCTGGTCCGCAACGGTGCGGATGGCGTTCGCCACCTCCAGGACCGCATCCTGAGGGATCCTGGCAGCGCCTTCCTGTGGGATCGGCTTGGCAACCAGTACGATTCCGCGGAGCACCCCTCCGAGGCCATCTGCGCGTGGAGACGCGCCCTCGAACTCGACCCTTCGTTCGCGCCATCCCTCTTCTCCCTGGGTCGCCTCCTGATGGACGGAGGGGATCGGGTCGGCGCGGTGGACGCCTGGCATCGCTTCCTCCGGTGCGTTCGCGGGTTCGAACGGCTGGACCGCGGGACCAAGCGGAAGTTCACTCGAACCGTCCTCGAGGGTCTTCTCGAAGCGCATGAAGGGAGCGGCGGCAGTCTGCGGGGGCTGCCGGAGTCGGCTCCTGCCGCGCCGGTCGAGGGCTGCGAGGCGGTCTTGCAGTTGCGGTCCTACGATTTGTCGCGCCCGGACGACTGGGACCGCCTCGTCGATGAGTTCGTGCGACCGTGGGGCGAGTCTCCCTGACCGAGTTGGACGGCGCTGTCCGGCCGCCCTATACTTGAGCCGGAGGTGCCAATGCGCTCCGCGGTTGTCAGACTGCCACCCGACGTAACCGACGAGGACGCGCAGATGCTGCTGGCCGTCCGCCTGTTCGAGGAGGGACGTGCCTCGCTAGGCATGGCGGCGAGGGTCGCAGGCTTCTCCACCCGCGCCTTCATGGAGGTCCTGGCCAGGAAGGGCGTGCCGGTCGTGAACTATCCGGCCTCCGAAGTCTCGGAGGACCTGGGGAATGCCTAGCGTCGCGATCCCGGACACGAGTTGCCTGATCGGGCTCTCGGGCGGTCGAATCCTCGAACTGCTGCGCGTCCTGTACGCCGAGGTTACGGTGCCCCGCGGGGTTGTCGACGAGTTCGGCGAGGCGCTGCCGAACTGGGTCTCGGTCTCGCTCGTCGGCAACGCGGGACAGGTCCACGCGCTGCGTTCGTCTCTCGGACTGGGCGAGTCCGAGGTGATCGCCCTGGCGCTCGAACGTGACGACTCTGTAGCAATCCTCGACGACCTGCGTGCCCGCAGGGTCGCCAGGGACCTCGGCGTGCGGTTCACGGGCACGGCCGGCGTCCTCCTCAAGGCCAAGTCGGCCGGGCTCCTTCCATCCGTGGCGGAAGTCATGGAAGCCATGCTGCCCTCGGGTTTCCGCCTTTCCGGTGAGCTTCGGGGCGAGCTGCTCCGCCTCGCCGGCGAGGCCGGTTCGCTCGGACATGGACGGTAGGGACTTGCTCGATGGCGCCTGCGCCTTCAGCGCAGATTTCGCTGTTGGAACAGATGGGTTGACATGCGTGGCTGATCGGGATAGGGCCGGCCATGACCGACGCCAAGCAAGATCGTAATCACTCGTCGGCCCGCTTGTCGACGACAACTTGGGACACGGCCGGAACGGCAGTCCTTTCAGGCAGGAACGGTGGCGGCCAAGAGCATGCCGACGAACAAGCCTGCGCCCATGAACAGAGCACGTATCAACCAGCGCGGCTGACGGTGCTCCTCTTTCGGATGGCGGTGCCGCAGCCACGAAATGAGAGCGGCGGCAAGGAAGGTCGCGCCGGGTGTCTTGGCAAGGATGGTCTGTGCGCGAGCGAGCGGTGGCCAAGCCCCAAGCAGCGCTGCGACGAGAACAAGGACTGCACCGATGTCCGCCAGAACGAGGAACCGCGAAACGTGCCGAGCCCGATGCTGAATCCAGAACTCCTGACACGCCCCCCGGTGGAAGTGAAACATGACGCCCTCGAAAAAAGCCTCCAGAAGTCCATTTCGCGGGGGGTACGCGCACGCAACCCCGCGAAGTCATACGGGCCAATTTACCCCCCGCGCACCGTTTCCGGCCCGTTTGGGGGTTCTTGCAGGGGCGTCAAGATTGACGCCGTAGGCAAGACCGGATTCTGCCTGTCCGGGAAGTGCGCGTTCACCACGTGCGACGACGGTCTTCAGCTCGGCACCGAGACGGACGTGGACTGCGGTGGCGGGTGCGCAAAGTGCGCGAAGGGCAGGAAGTGCAACGTCAACGCGGACTGCCTATCGGGCGTGTGCAGCGCGTCCAAGACCTGCGCGGCCGGGCCGTGCGACAACGGCAAGCCCGACGCGGGCGAGACCGACGTGGACTGCGGCGGTCCGTGCGGGGCGACGTGCAGGCCCCTCGCGACCTGCACCGGGAACGGCGACTGTGCCTCCGGGACGTGCTCGGGCGGGAAGGACGGTCGTGAAGGTCTTGCCGTGGCGCCCCGCGTAGCGAGCAGGACCACCATATCGCCGGCAGGGCAGTGTCGGTCCGGCGTGGTCCGACTCATCGTCATTCAGCCGGCGTTCGATGGCACGCGCCGCGACATGCAGCGCACGCCTGCGTGTCGCCGTCTCGATTGCCTCGAAGTCCAGCCGGTCGACGCTCCCGGGGCCTACGAGCGCCTCGACTTCGGCGATGACCTCCGCGTCGAGGACCTCTTTGACAACGCCAGCGAAAATAAGGGCTTGAAATTGCACGATCGCTATGCGTAGATAGGCATGGCGATTGAGGGGGCACGGGGGTGTCCGGGTTCTCGCTGGTCGACGCGGGTGACACAG
>VGRB01000136.1 GCA_016875475.1 Deltaproteobacteria bacterium | reverse complement strand
CGAGGCCGCAGCCGCGCGCGACGTCCGCGATCCGGGCGACCCATTCCTGAAGCTCCCTTCGCGCCATGCTCTACCGGCCACCCTTGAGGAACGCCCGGATCGCGTCCAGCACGCCCTCCCTGCCCTTGATCTCCGCCGTGACCACCGGGCCGCCGTCCTTGATCTGGTCGGCCATGGTCGCGGTGATCTCCTTCAGGAACTGGCCGCTGCCGTAGTGGCTCTCCACCTGGCCGTACGCGAACTGGTTCGAGTGCGGCAGGATGCGGGCGCGCACCGTTTCCAGCGCCTCCGCGGAATCGTCGGAGGACCAGTTGTCGCCGTCGGAGAAGTGGAACGGATAGACGTTCCAGTCCGCCTCGGGGTAGTCCTTCTCGATGATCTCGGCGCACAGCTTGTAGGCCGACGAGATCATCGTGCCCCCCGATTCGCGCGAGTGGAAGAACGTCTCCTGGTCGACCTCGCGCGCCTCGGCGTCGTGCGTGACGTAGCGCACCACGATGCCCTTGTAGTGCGCCTTCAGCCACGCGTCGATCCAGAAGCTGGTCATGCGGACCAGCTCCTTCTGCTCGTCGCCCATGGACCCGGACACGTCCATCATGTAGATGGCCACGGCGTTCGACCGCGGCAGCGGGTGCTCCTTCCAGCTCCGGTACCGGAAGTCCTCGCGCACCGGGATGATCAGCGGGTTGTCAGGGTTGTACATCCCCCCCGAGATGGTCCGCTTGAGCGCCTGCTTGAACGTGCGCCGGAAGTGCCTCAGCGACTGCGGGCCGACGCGGTAGATGCCCGTGTAGCGGATCTTCCGCGCCTCGATGACGTCGCGCCCCTTCGGCTTGATGCGGGGCAGCGCGAGCGCCTCGCCGAGGATCTCCGCCAGCTCCTCGATCGACAGCTCGACCTCGATCACGTGCTCGCCGGGCTTGTCGCCGGCCTTGCCCGAGCCCTCCTCGCCCTCCGCCTGTCCGAGCGCGTCGCCCTCGTCCCCGTCGCCCTGTCCGACGCCGCTCGAGCGCTTCCCCCCCAGGCGGAAGTGCGGCAGGTCGATCTGCGGCACCGGGATGCTGATGACCCGGTCGCCCTTCTTCCCGATCAGCTCGCCCCGGCTGACGTACTTGCGAAGGTCCTGCTTGACCTTGCCGCGAACGATCTCGCGGAACCGGGCCTGGTCCTTGTGGATGCTCTTGATCAGCTCGAGGTCGTCCACGTGCCTACCGCTTCTCCTTCACGTCGCCCCGCGCGAAGATGCTCGCCACGTACGTCAGCACGTCGGTCGCGGACTCCTCGTTGTATCCGAAGTACTTGATGAGCCGCGACTTCACGATGTCGATCTTCTCCTGGGTCTCGCGGTCGACCACGTCCGACACCAGGCTCGACAGCCGGATCGTGTCCTTCGAGTCCTCGAACAGCTTGGCCTCCAGCGCCTGGTACAGCCGCGCGTTCGTGCGGAAGTCGAAGTGCCGCCCCTCCAGCGCCAGCGCGCCGATGTAGTTCATGATCTCGCGCCGGAAGTCGTCCTTGCGGCTCTCGCTGATGTCGATCTTCTCCTCGATCGACCGCATCAGGCGCTCGTCCGGCTCCTCCTCGCGGCCGGTAAACCGGTTCTTCACCTTCTCCTTCTGGAGGTACGCCTTCACGTTCTCCAGGTAGTTCGCGCAGAGCCGCGAGATCGCCTCCTCGTCGGCCGAGATCGCGCGCTGCACCTCGTTCTTCACGATGTCGTCGTACTCCTCCTTCACGTGCGTCAGCAGCTCCGAGTACCGCCCGCGCTGCTCCTCGTTCGTGATGAGGCTGTGGTGCCGCAGGCCGGCCGCAAGCTCGTTCATGATGATGAACGGGTTGACGTTGCCCGCGCCCTTGTTCGCGACCAGGCAGTGGGACATGCGGTCCTGCACGTAGCGCGGCGAGATCCCCTCCATCGCCTCGCGGTCCGCCTCCTTGCGCAGCTCCCGCACGGTGT
Organism: Deltaproteobacteria bacterium; assembly: GCA_016875475.1. GTDB lineage: Bacteria > Myxococcota_A > UBA9042 > DTJE01 > DTJE01 > VGRB01. The sequence continues at coordinate 10,536 of VGRB01000136.1, read as the reverse complement.
CCTGCGTGAAGCCCGGCAGCACCTTGCCGTCGTAGAGCTTCATCTTCTGGACGAGCGTCAGGTTGTGCTTCTTCGGCTGCGTCATGCGGGTCAGGACCGCCCACATCGCGGCGACCTCGATCGTGTGGGGCGCGACGTGGATCTGCTTGACCTTGTCCGGGCCGAACTCCTTCGCGTAGATGCGCTGCTCGTCGGAAACGCGCGTCACGTAAGGGATGTCGAACTTGATGGTGCGGTCGCGCAGCGCCTCCATGTACTCGTTGGCCAGCAGCTTCTTGTACTCGGCCTCGTTCGTGTGGCCGATGATGACCTCGTCCACGTCGGTCTGCGGGAACTTCTTCGGCTTGATCTTGTGCTCCTGCGTGGCGCCGAGCAGGTCGTAGAGGAAGGCCACGTCGAGCTTCAGGATCTCGATGAACTCGATCATCCCGCGGTTCGCGACGCAGAACTCGCCGTCGAAGTTGAACGCGCGCGGGTCGGAATCCGTCCCGTACTCCGCGATCTTGCGGTAGTTGATGTCGCCCGTCAGCTCGGTCGAGTCCTGGTTCTTCTCGTCCTTCGGCTGGAACGTGCCGATGCCGACGCGGTCCTGCTCGGAGAAGATGAAGCGCTTCACGCGCACCTGCTGCATCACCTTCATCCAGTCGCCCTGGTGCTTCTCCATGAGCGTCTGGAACTGGTAGCGGCACGACGGGCAGAGGTCGTGGAACAGGTGCTCGCGCGCGGCGTCGTGCTGCAGGCCCAGCTCGGACAGCGCCTGCTGGCGCCACTCCAGCGGGAAGAGGTGCAGCGGCTCCTCGTGCATCGGGCAGAGCTGCAACTCGTCGTTCCCGTCGCGGCCCGGCAGGACCCAGCCGAACGTGTAGATCGCGCCCTCGGGCGAGCGCGTGTACGACTCGAGCCCGCGCTTCAGCAGTCGCACGATCGTGGATTTCGACGACCCCACCGGCCCGTGCAGCAGGATGATGCGGCGCTGCGGCCCGTAACCCTCGGCGGCCGCCTTGAACACCGACATGATCCGCATGATGGGCACGTCGAGGCCGTAGATGGCGTCGCGCCCGCCGTTCGTCTCGTCGAGGAAGAAGTTGTAGCGGATCACCTTCTTCTTCGAGTCCATGTACTCGGTCGTGCCGTGCGACACGATCATGTCGTACAGCCGCTGGTACGCCGACCGCACGACCTCCGGCCGCTCCCGGACCAGTCCGAGGTACTCCTCGAGCGAACCCGCCCAGTTCAGCTCGACGTACTCGCTGCGGTTGTGGAAGGCGGCCAGCTTCTCGAGCATCCGTTCCATGCGGCGCTCCCGTCGTTTCAGAGATGTCGCGTGCCCTGCGGGCAATGATACATGGGACGACCGGCGAAAGGCGAAGGACCGGACAACTATTCCATATGGATCGCGCGGGTAGGGCGGGCTAACATCGCCCGCGATGAGCGCGCGGCGCACCCTCGTCCTGGCGATCCTCCTCCCCGGCCTCGCGCTCGCCGACGCGGTGGCGAGCCTGGTCGCGTCGCTCGCGTCCGACGGGAGCCCGAAGGTGCGCGCGCAGGCCGCCATCTCGCTCGCGTCGTACCCGGAGGATCCGGCGACCGCGCCGGCCCTGGTCGCGGCGATTGCGGACGCCAGCCCGATCGTCCGCGGGGCTGTCGCCCGGTCGCTGGGCCAGGTCAAGGCAGCGGGTGCGTTCGTCGCGCTCGCGACCGCGGCACGCGACCGGGATGCGTTCGTGGCCAAGTGGGCCGGGTGGGGGGCGCGTCAGGTCGCCGCGTGGTCGGGGAGCGTGTCGATCGGCCTGCGCGGGCTCGCGGCGCGCGGGGGGCCGCGGCAGGACGAGCTGACGAAGGCGTCCCAGGAGGGCGTGCTGGAGCGGCTCCTCGCGGAGGCGCGGTTCGACGTGGGCAGCTCGGTCGATTTCTCCGACGAGGTCGCCGGCGCCGACGTGGCGAGGGCGGGGGGCGCGTCCGTGCACCTGGAGCTGGAGGGCGAGGTCGCATCCGTCGGCGGCGACGAACTGGCCGCGACCGCGACCGTCTCGATGCGCGCGGTGTCCGCGTCCGGGTTCGTCGTCTGGACCGTGAAGGGGAGCGGCAGCGGGACCGGGAAGCCGCCGCCGCCGCCCGGGCCGGACGACGACGAGTACACGATCCGGGCGCCGGGGGTGGACGCGCGGCCGCTGGCCGTCGCCGACGCGGGCAGGGCGGCCGGGTCGGCGCTTCTGGACGCGATGGAGGCCGAGAAGCGGTCGGCCGCACGGTAGGAGGGAGCCATGGCGGCTCGTGGCTACAAGCGCACGCGGATCTGGATCAACGCGGGCTTCCAGCTCAAGTGGACGCTGATGATCTCGGGCGTCGCCGCCGCGATCCTGGTGATCCTCGGCATCCTGTACGCGAGCGCGCTCGCGGAGCAGCGGCGCATCCTCGGGGCTGCGCAGCTCGGGCAGCCCGCCTCGGCGGTCGCCGACCCGACCGCGGACGAGTTCGACCGCGACCTCGCCGCGCGCGCCGAGGAGGAGGACCGCGCGCCGGTCCTGGTCCTGGCGGGCGTGGCCGCGGCGCTCGTCGCGGTGCTCGCCTACCTGGGCGTGCTGCTGACGTTCCGCGCGGCCGGGCCCGTGTTCGCGGTCTCGCGCATGCTGCGATCCATGTCCGCGGGGGATTTCAAGTCTTTGCGCAAGTTGAGGGAGCGGGACGAGTTCCGGTTCCTCGAAGATGACCTGTACGCCCTGCGCGACGCGCTACGCCGCGAGGCCGAGGTCGATCGGGACCGGCTCGCGCGGGCCGCGGAGGCGCTGAGGTCCGCGGGGGCGCCCGAGGTCGCGGCCGACCTCGAGGTCGCCGCGAAGGCAAAGGCCGAGAGGTTCGGGATCTGACGAATGGACGTGATCCGTGGATTGAAGGCGGTCCCGGCGCTTTCCGCGGGGACCGCGCTCACCTTCGGCAACTTCGACGGTGTCCACCTGGGCCACCGGGAGATCCTTCGCAGGGTCACGACGGCCGCGCAGGAGAGCGGCACGGTTTCGTGCGTGCTCACCTTCCACCCGCACCCGCTGGCGGTGCTGGCGCCGGAGCGGGCGCCGCCCCTGATCCAGTCGCTCGAGGACCGGCTCGCCGACCTCTCGGACGCCGCGCCGATCGACGTCGCCGTGGTGGTGCCGTTCACCCGCGACCTGGCCGCGATCACGGCGGAGGCGTTCGTGGAGGACGTGCTGGTCGGCCGCCTGCGCTGCGCGGAGCTGTTCGTGGGGGGGGACGCGCGGTTCGGCCGCGACCGGGCTGGCGACGTGACGCTGCTGCGGGCGCGCGCCGACGCCGGGGCGTTCCGGCTGCACCTCGTCGCGGCGTTCGAGACGGGCGGGGTGCGCGCGTCGTCGTCGGGGATCCGCCGGAGCATCGCAGAGGGCGACGTGGCCGGGGCCGCGCGGATGCTGGGGCGGCCGTTCTCGATCGCGGGGCCGGTCGTCACCGGCGCGGGCCGGGGGCGCGGCATCGGCTATCCGACCGCGAACCTCGCGCAGGAAGGCGAGTTGAGGCCCGGCCACGGCATCTACGCGTGCGAGGCGACCGCTGCCGGGGCGACCTGGCCCGCGGCGGTCCACGTCGGCCCGATCCCGACGTTCGGCGCGGAGCGCCCGGTGGTCGAGGCGCACCTCGTCGGCTTCTCCGGGGACCTCGTCGGCTCGCGGATCCGGCTCCGGTTCCTCGAGCGCCTGCGCGGTGTCGAGCGCTTCGCCGACGCCGCGGCGCTGCGCGAGCAGATCGCGGAGGACGTGCGTCGGACGCTGGAGGTTGTCGGGCGATAGGGTCGCCGCCGCTCAGGGGCCCGGCTCGCGGGGCGGCAGGAGGCGCTCGCCCGCCTTCGCTGCCGCGGCCTGCAGCGACGCGGTCAGCCGCAGCAGGTCGCGCAGCTCGGCCAGCCTCGCGGCGACGTCAGAAGCGGCCAGGGGCGCCGCCGTCTCGCGCCCAGGCTCATCTCCGTTCATGCGCAACCGCCTCCAGGCGCTCCACGTCCGCGAGGTCCTGGTGTCGGCCCGCCAGGCGCTTCATCGCCATCAAGTCCTCGAGCGAGACAACTTGCAGCGCCACGTCGGCCCAGGAGACGGCCGTACGCCCGTCCAGCATGGGGCGGAGGGCTCCGGTTGCAAGGAGCAGGTCCACGGTCCGGACCTGGCCCTCGACGATCTTGCTGACCCGGCGGATCTCGCGTTCCGCGGGCGTTCCGGCGCCGAACACCATCGGAAGGGCGGCGTGCACGAACCCGGCCTGAGCCAGGCTCTCGACAGCGCGATCGGCGTCCTCGGGCGCCACGAGCACGTCGATGTCGCGCGTCGTACGGACCGCGCCGTGGATCGTGACGGCAAGCCCCCCGCAGACGGCGTACCCGACTCCCGCCGAGCCCAGACAGCGAACGACGCCGAGCAGTTCGTCGATCAGGTCCAGCGCCATTCGTCCCCGCCTCCGCGGAGTATTCTACGCCATCACAACCGGATCGTGAGGTTCGCCGAGAACGACAGCAGGTGCACCGACTCGAGCGCGCCCTCGAACACCGAGTCGTCCGCCAGGATCGACTGCATCCCGAGCTGCGTCACGCTGGTGTCGATGGTCTTCGGGTTCCGCACCGCGACCCAGTGGTAGCGGATCGACGTGCCGATCGCGAACCTCGGGTGCACCCACCACTCCACCCCCGCCCCGATCTGGACCGTCACGCCGGGCGCGGGGGGGTTGCCCTTGATCTGGCCCAGGGCGAACCCGAGCGCCACCGGCACGTAGGGCCGGATCGAACCGTCCAGCAGGCGGAACCGGTACCCGGCGGTCAGCGCGTGGATCACCGCGGGCTGGAGGCCGCGGGCGTCCCAGGTCGTCGGCTGGTCGGGGGGGAGCAGGGGAGGGCTGGTGCCGATGGCCTTGCGGAAGCTCTCGATCGGGAAGAACGCCTGGTCCGTGTAGCGCTTGATCATCAGGTGCGTCATGACGAGCCGGTCGAACGGGAGGACGTGCGTCGTGTACCGGATCTCCCACTGGTCCAGGAGGAGCGCGAGTCCGAGGGTCGCGCCGGAGAGGCTCGTCAGGTCGAACATGGCGGCCGCGTCGCCGACCTGCGGGCTGGACCCGGCGAAAGGGACGCCGTCGATGAACGTGCCGAGCGGGACGCCGACGCCGGGCGACACCTCCAGGCCCCAGTCGAGCGCGGTCGCGGGTCGCGCCGGGGCGGTGATCGCCGCGACCGCGAGGAGCGACGCCGAGGCGGCGAGCGACCTCACCACGAGCCCCCCATGCCGAAGGTGATCGTCAGCGAGTGCAGCATGGCGAACGCGGACTTCCAGACGTCGGACGAGACGATGAACCCGGATCCCGCGAACCGCTGGGACGTGTCCGTCAGGCTGAACTGGTAGCGGGCCGAGCCGTGCAGCTCGAGCCAGGGGACCGCGTCCGAGAAGCGCCACTCCGCCCCGAAACCGCCGGTCACCGCGGCGCCGAGGAGCGGGCGCGACATCGCCTCGCCGGTCACGGCCGTGACGCCGACGCCGTTCGGGAAGAAAAGACGCCAGCCGTTCCGGTCGAGGACGTGGAACCGGTAGCCCACGGTCAGCAGGTGGAACGACAGGAAGCTGTCCCAGCTGCCCGAGATGACCTCCGGGATGTCCTGCCCCAGTTGCGCCGCGGCCTTCCTCAGGCGGTCGCTGACGCGCGCGGTGTACGCGCCGAGCCGGATCATCGTGAGCCCGTAGTGGAAGTCCCAGCCGTCGAGCACGACCGACGTCTGGAGCGCGAAACCGGGGCCGTTCTCCACTCGGCGGTAGGACTGGTTGTCCGCCCCGTCCACGTCCAGGTAGCGGTTGAACGGGATGGCGATGCCGACCTCGGCCGTGACCGCGGCCTTCGAGCGTGCGGTCGCGCCGTCCGGGGCCATCGCCAGGACGAGCGCGAGACCCCGGCCAAGGCGGATTGCGAGAGCGCGGGTCAACGAAGGGCCTCCGCGGCAGCGTAGCGGAGATCGGGGCGTCCCCTCGGGGTCGGGGGGGCGAAGTGGCCGAGGCGACGGGCACTTCCGCGACGCCCGACTGGGTTGACTCGCGTCGTGACGGCCGCATCGTGGGGTCATGAACGCGCTCGCGAATACGGCGGCAGCGTGTGCCCTGGTCCTCCTGGCCGTCCCGGCCGCGGCCCAGGTCGGCGCGGTGCACGGGGCCGGGACCGTGCCGGGCCAGGGAGCCCTGCCGACCGGGGCGGCGACGCCGATCCCGCTGACGCTCGGCGCGCAGCCGACGCTGCCCGCGACGCCGCTGCCGTTCCTGGTGCCGTCCGGCAACCTGCCGTCCGTCTTCTTCCTGCCGGCGCCCGTGCCGATCCCGTCGCCGCCGGTGCAGCAGCCGTCGCAACCGCAACCGCAGGGCGAGGGTGCGGCAGGCGCAGCGGCAGGCGCGGGCTACCCCGAGACCCGGGGAGGAGTCCCGGCCCCGCAGGCCCCGGCGTCGGGCGCGCAGCGGCAGGGCTCGGGACCGCCGCCCACGGCGGTCTTCGGCTCACAGGAGGGCCGCCGCCCGATGATCTACGTCCCGCCGGGGGGCGGCCGCGCCTCGGGGTCGTACATCTACGTCCCGGACCAGCCGGTGGCCGAGACGGCCTCGGCGCCGGTGTCGTCGCCGGCCCCCGCTGCCGTGCCGGTGCCGGCTGCAGCGGCCGTTCCCGCGCCGGCGGCTCCGCCCAGGGCCGGGACGAGTCCTGCACAGCCTCAGCCCGCCGTTGCGCCGCAGCCGGGCTCGGGTACGGGCTCGGGCTTGGGCTCGGGTACGGGTACGGGAGGGGCGGCGGGCACGGGTACGGGAGGCGCGGCGGGCACGGGTACGGGAGGCGCGGCGGGGAGCGGGGCGGGGGGGCCGCGAACCGCGCCCGGCACGACGGACTGAATCTACAGCGAATCCGCCGGGCTTCGGACCGCGGAGGGACCGCGGTTCAGGACGTGAGTGTTAGATCTGGGTCGTCTCGATGCTCTTGTGCCCGAGCAGCTCCTGCACGGTACGGATGTCGTACCCGTCTGGCGGACCAGGATCTCGCCCCCCGCGCCGCGGCGCGGCCTGCCGCAGGCTGCCGCAGTCCTTGACACCACGCAAGCCCGCCGGTACCTTGCGGCGGGTCGAACGCGGAGTGGCGGTGGCGGCGGATCGTACGCTCGCTCCCTACCTGGAGGGCGCGCTCGTCCTCGAGGACGGGACGGTGTTCCGGGGACTCCCGTTCGGCTGGCGCGGCGTCCGGCTCGGCGAGGCGGTCTTCTCGACCGCGATGGCCGGGTACCAGGAGGCGCTGTCGGACCCGTCGTACTGCGGCCAGATCCTCGCGCTGACCGTCCCCCACGTGGGCAACTACGGCGTGAACCCGGAGGACGTGGAGAGCCGCCGCCTCCACCTCGCGGGGTTCGTGATCTCGGCGCTCAGCCGCATCCACAGCAACTGGCGTGCGCGCGGCACGCTCGACGACCTGCTGCGCTCGGCAAGCGTCCCGGCCCTGGAGCGCGTGGACGTGCGGGCGCTCGTGCGTCACCTCCGCTCGCGCGGCGCCATGCGCGCGGCCCTCGTCACCGACGGCACGGACCCGGCGAAGGCGGTCGATGCCCTGTCGCGGTGGCCCGGCATCGACGACTTCGACCTGACGCGCCAGGTCTCGGTCAAGGAGCCGGTCCCGTTCGTGCTGGAGCCCGGCGAGGTCTCCCCGGTCCCGGTCCGCCGCGCGGCGTGGCCCCTGCGCGTCGCGGCGATCGACTTCGGCACGAAGCGCAACATCGTCCGCAACCTCGCCTGGCGCGGCTGCCGCGTCACGGTCTTCCCCGCCTGGACCGATGCCCGCGAGGTCATCGACTTCGCGCCCGACGGCGTGTTCCTGAGCAACGGCCCCGGCAACCCGGCGCGCGTGGAGGCGGGCATCGCGACGGTCCGGCGCCTGCTGGAGGCGCGCGATCTCCCGGTCTTCGGCATCTGCCTGGGGCACCAGATCCTGGCCCTCGCGCTCGGCGGGCGCACGTTCAAGCTGCCGTTCGGCCACCGCGGCACGAACCACCCGGTCCAGGACCTGCGCACCGGCGCGGTCTGGATCACGAGCCAGAACCACGGGTTCGCGGTGGACCCGACAGGCCTGGAGGCGCTGCCAGGCGCGCCGCGCATCACGCACCTGTCACTGCACGACCGGACGGTCGAGGGCATGACGCTCCCGGGTCGGCCGGTCTTCTCGGTCCAGTTCCACCCGGAGGCGAGTCCCGGGCCGCGGGACGCGCTGCCCCTGTTCGATCGCTTCGTCGAGGCGATGGAGGTCCGCCATGCCTCGTGACCCGTCGCTCCGGTCGGTGCTGGTGCTCGGGTCCGGTCCGATCGTGATCGGCCAGGCGTGCGAGTTCGACTACTCGGGCGTCCAGGCGGTCCGCGCCCTCCGCGAGGAAGGCCTGCGCGTGGTCCTGCTGAACCCGAACCCGGCCACGATGATGACCGAGCCGGGCATGGCGGACGCGACATACCTGGAGCCGTTGCGCCCCTGGGCGGTCCGGCGCGTGCTGGAGCGCGAGCGGATCGACGGCGTGCTCACCACGCTCGGCGGGCAGACCGCGCTGAACCTCGCGGTCGAGTGCGAGGAGCGCGGCCTGTGGCGCGAGTTCGGGGTGCGGCTGCTCGGCGCGGACATCCCGGCCATCAAGGTCGCCGAGGACCGCGAGGAGTTCCGCCGCGCCATGGAGTCCATCGGCCTCGAGTGCAGCCGCGGCGTGCTCGTGCGCGCGGTGGAGGAGGGGCTCGCGACCGCGACGGATCTCGGCTACCCGGTCATCCTGCGGCCGTCGTTCACGCTCGGCGGCGAGGGCGGCGGTATCGCCGCGGACCCGGACGAGGCGCGCGCCATGCTGACGGACGGCCTGCGCGCGAGTCCGGCGGGCTCGGTCCAGGTCGAGGAGTCGCTCGTCGGCTGGAAGGAGTTCGAGCTGGAGGTAATCCGCGACCGCGCGGACAACGGGATCGTGGTGTGCTCGATCGAGAACGTGGACCCGATGGGCATCCACACGGGCGACTCGATCACGGTCGCGCCGGCGCAGACGCTGACGGACAAGGAGCTTCAGACCCTCCGGGACCAGGCCCTTCGCATCCTGCGCCGCATCGGCGTGTCGTGCGGCGGGTCGAACGTCCAGTTCGCGCTGAACCCCGAGGACGGCCGGATCGTCGTGGTCGAGATGAACCCGCGCGTGTCGCGCTCGTCCGCGCTCGCGTCCAAGGCGACGGGCTACAAAATCGCCCGCTTCGCCACGCTGCTGGCGCTCGGCTACACGCTGGACGAGCTGCCGAACCGCATCACGGGCACCACGGTCGCCGCGTTCGAGCCGAGCCTGGACTACGTCTGCGTGAAGGTGCCGCGCTGGACGTTCGAGAAGTTCCCGGAGCTGTCGCGGCGCCTGACCACGCGCATGCAGTCGGTCGGCGAGGCCATGGCGCTCGGCCGCACCTTCCCGGAGGCGCTCGGCAAGGCCTTGCGGAGCCTGGAGAATCGCCGCTCGCGCCTGCTCGGCCCGTCCGCGCGCCTGACCGACGACGAGCTGCGAAGCGCGCTGCGCGAGCCCACGCCGGACCGCCTGCACCACATCGTGGAGGCGTATCGCCGCGGCTGGCCGCGCGTGGCGCTCGCGGACGCGACCCGCTGGGACCCCTGGTTCCTCGACCAGATCGCCATGATGGTGGACGGCATCACCGGCGTCGCGTCCTGCCGCGGGGGGGATGTGCCGCCCTCGCTGCTCGCGGACGCGAAGGCGCTCGGGCTGTCGGACGACGAGCTGGCTGCCGCGGCGGGCGTGCCCGAGCAGGACCTCGCGGCCCGGCGTCCCGACCCCGGCTTCCGCGGCGTGGACACCTGCGCGGGCGAGTTCGAGGCGGCCACGCCCTACTTCTACGGCGCGTACGGCGTCGCGGGAGAGGGCGAGCCGCTCGGCGACCGCGGCGTGCTCGTGCTCGGAAGCGGCCCGAACCGCATCGGCCAGGGCCTGGAGTTCGACACCTGCTGCGTGTCCGCGGTCCAGGGGCTCCGGGACGAGGGCCTCGCGGGCATGCTGCTGAACTGCAACCCCGAGACGGTCTCGACCGACTTCGACACGGCGGACCGCCTGTACTTCGAGCCCGTGACCGCGGAGGACGTGCTCGCCGTGTGCCGCCGCGAGCGGCCGCGCGGCGTGATCGTCGGCATGGGGGGGCAGACGCCGCTCAAGGTCGCGTCCGCGGTCGAGCGGGCCGGGTTCCGCGTGCTCGGGACGTCGCCCGCGGGCATCGCGCTCGCCGAGGACCGGCGCCAGTTCGCGGCCGTGTGCGAGCAGGTCGGCGTCGCGGTCCCGCGCAGCCGCACGGTCACCGACGAGGCGGGCGCGCTCGGCGCGGCGGCCGACCTCGGCTACCCGCTGATGGTCCGGCCGTCGTTCGTGCTCGGCGGCGAGGGCATGGCGATCGTGTGGGACGAGGCGGACCTGCGCCGCCGCCTCGGGGCCGCGTTCCTGGTCTCGGCCGAGCACCCGCTGCTGCTGGAGAA
>VGRB01000135.1 GCA_016875475.1 Deltaproteobacteria bacterium | reverse complement strand
AGGCTGCGGAGATCGATCGGGCGCTTCGGCGCGGCGGCGCTCACGGTCCCTCCTCGCCGGTCAGCGCGGCCACCTCGGCCGCGAACGCCGGGTACGCCGCGAGCAGGTCGGCCCGCCGCGCCGTTTCGTAGCAACCAGGACGGAACGGCGGCGCGACCGTGCAGCCCATCAGGGCGAACCGGCCGCCGGCGGCGAGGCGCGCGCCCTCCCACGTCCCCGCTGGGCAGATCGCCTGGGGCGCGTGGCCCGCCGCGAGGTCCGCGCCGAGCACGAGCCGCTCGCCGGCGCCGTCGGGCCGCAGCAGCCACAGCTCGACCGGGTCGCCCGCGTGGAAGTGCCAGACCTCGTCGTGCGCGAGGCGGTGGAACAGCGAGCACGACGCCGCGTCCAGCAGGTACAGGATCGCGGTCGAGTGCGCGCTCCGGTAGGTCTCGCGGAAGTGACCGCCCTCGTCGGGCAGCGGCGCGAGGTCGAAGGCGCGAATGACGTCTGCGGCGTCCATGACCGCGGATCGTATCACGCGACGGGCGGGGGGGGCAGCACTACACCCTCACCCGCGACAGCCGCAGGCTGTTCAGCACGACCGTGACGCTGGAGAGGGCCATGGCGGCGGCGGCCATGGCGGGGTGGAAGTCGCGCAGGAAGCCGGGCGCCCACGCCGCGCCGTGCAGCGCGCCCGCGGCGATCGGGATCAGCGCGACGTTGTAGGCGAACGCCCAGAACAGGTTGGCGCGGATCGCGGAGATCGTGGCCCGGGACAGGGCGATGGCGCGGGGCACGCCGTCGAGGTCGCCGCGGACCAGGGTCACGCCGGCGGCCTCCATCGCCACGTCCGCGCCCGTGCCGATCGCGATGCCCACGTCCGCCGCGGCGAGCGCGGGCGCGTCGTTCACCCCGTCGCCGACCATCGCGACGACCCGGCCGGCCCGGCGCTCCTCGCGGACCACGGCCTCCTTGCGGTCCGGCAGCACGCCCGCGACCACGCGGTCGATCCCGACCCGGGACGCGATCGCGCGCGCCGCGGCCTCGTTGTCGCCGGTCACCATGACGGGCTCGATCCCGAGCGCGCGGAGCGAGCGGACCGCGGAAGCCGCGCCCGGCTTCTCCTCGTCCGCGACCGCGAGCAGTCCCGCGACGCGGCCGTCCACCGCGACCGCCATCACGGTCTTGCCCTGCGCGGAGAGCGCGGCGGCGCCGGCCGCGGCCGCGGGGCCGGGGGACGGCGCGCCCTCCTCGACCCATGGAAGCCGCCCGACCCGCACGGCCCGCCCGCCACACCGCGCCTCGACCCCCGACCCGGCCGCCGCCACGACCTCGTCCGGCGGTCGCACGGGGAGGCCCCACGCGCGGGCGCCCTCGACCACGGCCCTCGCGATCGGGTGCTCCGACCCGGCCTCGGCGCACGCGGCCAGGCGGAGGAAGTCCGGGTCGCCGCCCGCCAGCGGCACCGCGTCCGTGAGCGCCGGGGCGCCCCGGGTGAGGGTGCCGGTCTTGTCGAGGAGCACGACCCGGATCCGGTGCGCGACCTCGAGGGCCTCGGAGCTGCGGAACAGCACGCCGATGCCCGCGCCGCGGCCGGTCCCGACCAGGATCGCGGTCGGCGTGGCGAGCCCGAGCGCGCACGGGCAGGCCACGACCAGCACCGCGACCATGCGGACCATCGCGGGCACGAACTCGCCGGTCCCCGCCCACCACGCGGCCAGCACGATCGCGGCGATCGCCACGATCGCGGGCACGAAGTACGCCGACACCCGGTCGGCAAGCCGCTGGATCGGCGCCCGGGTCGCCTGTGCCGCCCGCACGAGGCGCACCACCCGCGCGAGCACGGTCCGGGCCCCGACGCCGGTCGCGCGCACCAGCACCCGGCCGTGCCCGTTGAGCGTCCCGCCGAGCACGTGGTCGCCGGGCTCCTTGTCCGCGGGCACCGACTCGCCGGTCAGCACGGCCTCGTCCACCGCGGTCCGGCCCCCGACGACCTCGCCGTCCACCGGGACCTGCTCGCCCGGCCGCACCGCCACGACGTCGCCGGCCGCGACCCGGTCCGCGGGCACGTCGCGCTCGGACCCGTCCGGGTCGACCACGTGCGCGACCCGCGGTGCGAGGTCCATCAGCTTGCGGATCGCGGCCGACGCGTGGCCGCGGGCGCGCACCTCCAGGGCCTTGCCGACCCGGATCAGCGTCACGATCAAGGCGGACGTCTCGAAGTAGACGTGGTGCCCGAGCCCCGGCGCGAGCAGCACCGCGAGCGAGTAGCCGTACGCGGTCGAGCTGCCGAGCGCGACCAGCACGTCCATGTTGGCGCCGCCGGACCGCAGGCTTCGCCACGCGCCGGTGTAGTACCCCCACCCCGTCCAGAGCTGGACCGGCGTGGCGAGGGCCGCGAGGAGCCACGGCACCCAGGGGGCGTGCGCAAGGGCGCCGGGTCCCCCGAGATCGCGACCCATCGAGACCAGGACCACGGGGACCGTGAGCGCCACGCCCACGGCCAGCGCGCGCCTCTCGCGACGGCCCTCGGCTTCGCGCTCTGCCTGCTCCTCGTCCGCCTCGGCCGGCGCCAGCGCCCTGTAGCCGGCGCGCTCGATTGCCGCGACCAGCCGGGGAACGTCCACCGCACCGGGGTCATAGACCACGGTCGCGGTCTCGGTCGCGAGGTTGACCGTCGCCGACGCGACCCCGGGCAGGCCGCGGCCGAGCGCCCGCTCGACCGCGCGGGCGCAATTGGCGCACGACATGCCGATGACGGGCAGGTCCACCTTGCGGGTGGTCGTGCTCAAGCGCCTTCCAGATCGAACTCGCGCACGTCGAACCAGTAGCCGAGCCCCCGGACGTTGTCCAGTTCGGCGGCCACGATGGCGACGTGGCCCTCCTCGATCTCGAGGAAGCGCGCGAACATCGCCTGCGCCTCGCCGGCCGGCAGTTCCGCGACCATGCGCTTGTAGAAATCGGACGTCTCGACCTCGACGTCGAGCGCCCGCTTCAGCACCGCGATCGCGCTGTCCCGCTGGTCCGGCGTGAGCCGCATCCGGGTCTGGATCGACTTCAGCCCGCGCGCGATCCGCTCGCGCGACGGGATCGCGGTCTCGACCGTCTCGGGGTTGACCTTCCCGGTCTTCGTCCACTCGACGAGCCGGCTCTCGAGGTACGCCACGTGGCGCTGCTCCTCGGCCTCGAGGACCGCCAGGAACCTGCCGCCCGTCTCGTCGGCCGCCTCGGTGGCCGCGCCCGCATAGACGCCCTTCACCCGCTTCTCGAACGTGATCGCGGTCCGGATCGCTTCCTCGATCGTCATGTCGCCCCCTGCCAGGTCGTCCTTGCCGTCACCGCCGCCGCGATGGAACGGCGCTCCTTCAGGTCGCCGATCAGCACGGCCCCGATCAGCCGGCCCTCCTCGTCCGTCACCAGCCGCCGGTACGTGTCGCCGTCCCGCACCCGCGTGCCGACCCCGGACGGCGCCTCCGCGACCCTACCGATCGAGAATACGGCGGTATCCATGACCTTGAGGGTGTTCTGGGCGATCGTTCCGTCGTATCGGGCATCTGCACCGGCGGCGCAGGCGCCAGCGACGCGCCCCTGAGCCTCGGACGCGGGCCAGATCCCGTACGCCCGCCCGCGGTGCTCCGCGCAGTCCCCGGCCGCGAACACGCCCTCGGCCGACGTGGCGCACCGGTCGTCCACGGTGATCCCGCGGCCGACCGCGATCCCCGCCGCCGCCGCGACCGACACCTCGGGCCTCACGCCCGCGGCCACGAGGACCACGGACGCGTCGAGCCGCTCGCCCGACGCGAGCGTCACGGCCTCCGCCTTCCCGCCGCCCTCGATCGCGCGCACGGACACGCCGAGGCGGAACGCGATCCCGCGGCGCTCCAGGATCCCCCGCACCACCTCGCCCCCTTCCGCGTCGAGCTGCCGGGACAGGAGCGAGGACGCGACCTCCAGCACGGTGACGGCCGGGCCGAGCGCCCGGATCGCGGCCGCCGCCTCGAGCCCGAGCAGCCCGCCGCCGACCACCACGACCGGCCCCCCCCCGCGCGCGGACGCCGCGATGGAGACCGCGTCGGCCATGCTCCGGAGCGTCACGACCCCGCGCAGGTCCGCGCCCGGGATCAGCGGCACGTTCGGCCGCGCGCCGATCGCCAGGACCAGCCCGTCGTACGGGATCGCCTCGCCGTCCGACAGCAGCGCCATCGCCGCCCGCGTGTCGATGCCGTCGAGGGCGACCCCGGTGCGCAGCTCGATCCGCTGCTCGTCGAACCACGCGGGGCCGCGCAGCACGAGCCGCTCCGGCGCCACCTTGCCGGCCACGACCTCGGGCAGCCGGATCCGCGCGTAGAACGGCATCGGCTCCGCGCCCGCGACCACCACGCGCGCCGCGGCATCCGCCGCACGGGCCGCGGCCGCCGCCTCGACCCCGGCCACGCCGCACCCCGCGACCACGATCGTCCTGCCGCTCACGTCGCCGCCCCCGCCGGCTCGTCCACCGGCTCGAACATCTCCTTCGTCGCCCCGCAGATCGGGCAGACCCACGTGTCCGGGACCCGGTCGAACGGCGTCGCGGCCGGCACGTCGCCGTCCGGATCGCCCTTCGCCGGGTCATAGACGTACCCGCAAACCGCGCAATGCCGCTTCTGCATCCCGGCCTCCGTTCTGCCCGTACCCGAACCCGTACCCGTACCCGTACCCGTACCCGCCGGCCCCCCGCCGCGTGCCTCGAGCCGCGGCGTTGCCTCCGCCGCGGCCCGCCCCGCTCGAATGGGACGGCACGCGGCGGGGGCAGAGCCCTCTCAAATGAACCGCACCAGCCTCACCGCGTCCGGCACGACCTCCATCTCGACCGCGCTGCGCTCGCCGAACAGGTCGCCGGCCATCTGGAACGGCACGGGCTCCGAGCACTCGATCCTGACGCGCGTCGCGTGGTAGTCGTGCAGGCCCTCGAACCGGTACGAGCCGCGCCACAGGCCGCGCAGGTTCGCGAACGCGCGGATCAGGCCGATGTCCGCGGCCCGCAGGTGCATGAAGCCGGGCCGAGCCCCCGCGTGCGGCAGGAGCCTCATGCCGTAGCCGTAGAACGGGACCGTCCCCGCCATCACCGCCTTGGCCGGCCCGTCGTACAGGACCTCGCCGGCCGCGTAGGCGCGCAGGGTCTCGCCGGAGGGCGCGAGGCCGAATGCCTGGGCGAGGGTCGTGACGCGCATGCGCACGTCGCCCGGGCCCAGCGCGCGGCGGGCCATCCGCGGGACGGAGCCGCCGAAGAACGCGACGAAGTAGCCGCCGACGTTCTGCAGGACCGGCTTCAGCGGCCCGTCGGACGCGCGCGACTTCATGCTGACGTAGTCGGCCAGGATCTGCGCGTCGAGGCCGACGCTCCCGAACGGGAACAGCCGCCCCTCGCACCGGAGGAGCGCGATCGGCCACGCGTCGCTGGAGGGGTTCGAGACGTACGACTTCAGGTCCTGGACCGCGCTGCCGGACGACACGAGGCGCGATATCGCGTTGCCCGTGCCGAGCGAGAGGACCCCGAGCTTCGGGAACCCGGGACCGGCCGCGCCGCCGGCCACGCGGTAGAGCGCGTTCACCAGCTCGACCACGGTCCCGTCGCCGCCGCCGGTGAACACGGTCGCGTACCCGCGCTCGAGGATGCGCGCGGCGTGGCCGTCCGCGTCGGACGGGGCGCTGCAGTAGAAGATGTCGTCCGGATGGACCAGTTCCTCGATGCGGGTGACGACGTCGGGCGAGACCCGCCTCGCGTTTGCGTTCAGGTAGATGGCGAACGAGGACCCGCTCACGTTCCTCCACGATGGGGGCTCCGAGCGCGGGCGCCGCAAGCCCCCCTGGAAAGGTCCGGGTCACTATAGCACGGCAGCGACCCCCGGGACCGTGGGCCCGCGGCGGTACGCCAACGAATACGAAGGCCCCTTCGTGCGTTCAACCAGGGGCGAGCGGGTCGCTCGCGGGTCGCCGGCCGGGCGCCGGGCGGGTCGTGACGGACGCCCGCGTCTTGATCGGGCCGGATCCCGATGCTACCTTGTTGATTGCTTGCGGGAGGCACCCGTGGTCCGGCACGCCATCGCGACCCTTGTTTCGATTGCGGTCGCGTCATTCCTCCGGGCCGTCCCCGTCCTTGCCGAGGACCCGTCCCCCGGGACGATGGACGAGGGCGACGAGGAGACCGACACCGACTACTGGGACGGGGTGGAGTTCGGCCGGGACGACTTCGCCGAGGTCCGCCGGTTCGTGAAGCTGTTCTACATCGACCCGAGCTTCGACAAGCACATGGCCTGGATCAGCGCGGCGAACCACGCGCTGAGGACCATGGACAAGCCGCGGGAGATGCTGCCCGAGGACTTCTGGCGCAGGAAGCGCGCGGCGAACGACCCGCGCGTCGGCGCCGACATGGTGAAGGTCAGGAAATCCGACCTGTTCGTGATCCACGAGGTCCCCGAGAAGGACCCCGACCGGAAGTCCGCGCCGTCGATGACCCCGAAGGAGATCCGCGCGAAGAAGGCGGAGCTGCGCAGGCGGATGGAGGAGCGGGACAAGGCGTTCGCGCGCATGCCGTTCACGGAGGCGGACTTCGAGCGCGTCGTCGAGTTCGTCGAGCGGCACGAGAAGGACCTGAACCCGAAGTTCCGGCTCGCGGACGTCTATGTCGCGGCGGCGCGGGGCTACCTCGCGTCGCTCGACCCGCACTCGTCGATCATCTCGGCGAAGGCGTGGGACGAGAGCACCAGGAACACGACCGACGGGAGCTTCGAGGGCATCGGCGCGGTGCTGACGAAGAAGGGCGAGGAGACGATCATCGAGACCCCGATGGAGGGGCAGCCCGCGTTCCAGGCCGGCCTGCGCGCCGGCGACACCATCGTCGCGGTCGACCGCAAGCCGGTCACGGGACTCGAGCTGTCCAAGGTGGTCAAGCGCATCCGCGGACCCAAGGGGAGCCAGGTCGTGCTGACGATCCGGCGACTGGGGGAGCCGAAGGACATCGACTTCACGCTGACGCGCGACAGCATCGAGGTGAGGAACGTCCAGTCGCACATGCTGGATCGCCACCCGGACGTAGGCTACGTCAAGATCACCGGGTTCGTGCCGACCACGCGCGAGTCAATGGAAGGCGCGATAGCGTCGCTCGAGAAGCAGGCCAAGGGCGGGCGGCTGCGCGGGCTGGTGCTCGACCTGCGCAACAACTCGGGCGGCCTGCTCCAGGAGAGCGTCGAAATGGCGGACGACTTCCTGGACTCGGGCGTGATCGTGTCGGTGAAGGACCCGACGGACCGCGACGAGGTCTACCGCGCGGAGCCCGGCGGGCACCGGTTCCCGCTGGTCGTGCTGGTCAACGACTCGTCCGCGTCCGCGGCCGAGATCCTGGCGAGCGCGATCCAGGAGAACAACCGCGGGCTCGTGGTCGGCGAGCGCACGTTCGGCAAGGCGTCGGTCCAGACGCTCCTGAACCCGCTGCTTCGGCGCGACTACTACATCAAGCTGACCGTGGCGCGGTACTACGCGCCGTCGGGCCGGACCATCCAGGTCACCGGCGTGATCCCCGACGTGGAGGTCCCGCCCGCGCTCGGCGAGGAGCCCCCGGTCGGCTTCCGCGAGGAGGACCTGGCGCACCACCTGGTCCGGCTGTCGGGCGAATACCCCGCGCCGAACCGCGACCTCGTCCGCAAGGTGTCCGACTGCGACCGCAAGATGGGCGTGGCCGACCAGATCGTTCGAGCCGAGCCGAGCCCCCAGGTCAAGCCCGACTACCAGCTCCTGAAGGCGGCCGACTACCTCGAGTGCGTGATCGCGGCGGGCGGCCCAGCCGAGCCCCCGGTCAAGGCCGCGGACCGGGCCCGGTAGCGGGCGTCCCCCCCCGCCGCGTCCCCGCTCGTCTCCCCGTCAGGACACCTTCCCGCCAGGCTGGACGCTGCGGATCGGCGCGACGATCGCGAGGCCCGCGTCGTCGTGGGCGGCCAGAATCATGCCGTTCGACTCGATCCCGAAGACCTTCCGGGGCTCGAGGTTCGCGACCACGATCAGCTGGCGGCCGACCAGGTCCTCGGGCTTGTAGGCCTCCGCGATCCCCGCGACGAGCCGGCGCGGCGCGGACTCGCCTGCGTCCACTGACAGCTTCACGAGCTTCTTCGCGCCGGGCACGGACTCGGCGGTCAGCACGGTCGCGACGCGAAGGTCGATCTTCGCGAAGGCGTCGTAGGGGATCCTGGCCGCCCCGCTCGGGGAGGGCCCCTCCCCCGCGGTCCCTCGGCCGGCGGCGTTGCCTCCGCCGCCGGCCGCCCCGGGCGAATGGGTCGGGCCCGCGGGGGAGGGGCCCCCGAGCGCCGGCACCTCGTGCCGGGGGAACGGCGGCGCGTCGAGCGTCAGCGGCGTGCCGGGCACGAGCGCGCCCCAGCGGAGGTCCGCGAGCGTGGAGACGGGGGCGCCCGCGCCGATCCCGGCCAGGATCTGCTCGCACTTGCTCGGCATCACCGGCCAGAGCAGGTGGAGCGCGAACCGCAGCGCCTCCAGGGCGTTGTAGCAGGACGCGGCCGCGTTCGCAGGGTCGTCCTTCACGCGCTTGAACGGTTCGGTCTCGGCGACGTAGCGGTTCACGCGGCGGACCAGCGCCATGGTCTGCTCGATCGCGGCCTCGATCCGGATCCCCCCGACCAGCTCGCGCACGCGGCCCGGCAGCGCCTCGGCCTGCGCACGCACTTCCGCGTCGCGCGCCGCGTCCGCGACCCCGGGCGCCGGGACCTTGCCGCCGAGCGACCGCTGGACGAACTTCACGACCCGGTTCGCGAGGTTCCCGACGTCGTTCGCGAGGTCGTAGTTGTGCCGCCTAAGGAACGCCTCCTCCGAGAAGTCCGCGTCGAGTCCGACCACCATCTCGCGCATCAGGAAGTAGCGCAGCGAGTCCACGCCGTACTTGTCCCTCAGCGCGAGCGGATCGATGACGTTCCCGAGCGATTTCGACATCTTGGTCTGGTCCACCAGCCACCACCCGTGCGCGACGATGCGGCGGGGCAGCGGGATGCCGAGCGCCATCAGCATGGTGGTCCAGTAGACGCAGTGGGTCGTCAGGATGTCCTTGCCGATCAAGTGGTTGCAGTGCGGCCACAGGCGCCCGAACCGCGCCTCGTCGGCGTGCAGGCCGATCGCCGACACGTAGTTGATCAGCGCGTCGAACCACACGTACGTCACGTAGTCGGCGTCGAACGGCAGCGGGATCCCCCACGCGAGCCGCGACTTCGGCCGGCTGATGCACAGGTCCTGGAGCGGCCTGCCGAGGAACCCGAGCACCTCGTTCCGCCGCGACTCCGGCACGATGAAGCCGGGGTTCGCGCGCAGGTGCTCGACGAGGCGCTCCCGGTACTTCCCCATCCGGAAGAAGTAGTTCGCCTCCTTCAGCTTGAAGACCTCGCCGCCGGTCTCCGGGCACTTGCCGTCGACCAGTTCCTCTTCCGAGAAGAACTTCTCCACGCGGGGGCTGTAGAACCCCTCGTACTCGCCGCGGTAGATCTCGCCCGCGTCCCAGAGCCGCTGCAGCGCCTGGGCAACCACGCGCTCGTGCCGCGGCTCGGTCGTGCGGATGAAGTCGTCGTTCGTCACGTCGAGCGTCGGCCACAGCGCGCGGAACTTCTCGGACAGCTCGTCGCAGTGCTGCTGCGGGGTGACGCCGCGCTTCCTCGCGGCCTCCTCGACCTTCTGGCCGTGCTCGTCCACGCCGGTCAGGAAGAAGGTCTCCTCGCCGAACAGGCGGTGGTACCGCGCGAGCACGTCGGCCAGGATGGTCGTGTACGCGTGGCCGATGTGCGGCTTGTCGTTCACGTAGTAGATCGGGGTGGTCACGTAGAAGGTACCGTTCGCCATCGTGGTCCTCCGGTGCGCGGGGGCGGGGTCCCAGCCCTAGAAGCGCTCGCAAACCACCTTGGCCTGCATGAACAGCCCGAGGTAGTCGCGGCCGCCCGCCTTCGAGTCGGTGCCGGACATGTCGAACCCGCCGAACGGCTGCACGCCGACGAGCGCGCCGGTGCACTTGCGGTTCAGGTAGAGGTTGCCGCAACGGAACTCGCGCCGCGCCTTCTCGAGCCGCGCGCGGCTCCGCGTGAACACCGCGCCGGTCAGCCCGTACTGCGTGTCGTTCGCGACCTCGATCGCGTGATCATAGGAACGCGCGCGCACGCACGCCAGCACCGGCCCGAAGATCTCCTCCTGCTCGACGCGCGCCCCCGGGCGCACGTCGCCGATCACGGTCGGCTCGACGAACCAGCCCGGCCGGTCCACCCGGTTGCCGCCGCAGAGCACCGTCCCCTCGCCGCGCCCGATCTCGATGTAGTCCAGGATGCCGCGCATCGCGGACTCGGTGATGACCGGACCCATGGTGTTGGCCGGGTCCCTGGCCGGGCCGACCTTGATCGCGGACGCGAGGCGCACGACCTCGCTCGTCACGCGCTCGTAGACCTCGTCCACCACGATCGCCCGGCTGCACGCCGAGCACTTCTGGCCCTGGAAGCCGAACGCGGACGCCACGATCGCCGCAGCGGCGGCGCCGAGGTCCGAGTCCTCCGCGACCACGATCGCGTCCTTGCCTCCCATCTCCGCGACCACGCGCTTGATCCACCGCTGGCCCGGCGCCTGCCTCGCGGCCAGCTCGTTCACGTGGAGGCCGACCGCCATGGACCCGGTGAACGACACCGCGCGCGTCAGCGGATGCCCGACCAGCACGTCGCCGATCGCGCCGCCCGGACCCGGCAGGAACTGGAGCACGCCGTCCGGCAGGCCCGCCTCGCGGAGGATGTCGTACAGGTACCAGGCGATGACCGGCGTCGGCGTCGCGGGCTTCAGCACGACCGTGTTGCCCGCGACCAGGGCCGCGGTCGCCATGCCGCACGCGATCGCCAGCGGGAAGTTCCACGGCGGGATCGTCACGATCACCCCGAGCGGGGTGTAGGTCAGCTCGTTCTCCTCGCCCGGGAACGGCACCAGCGGCTGCCGCTCCGAGTACCTCATCATCTCGCGCGCGTAGAAGTCGAGGAAGTCGATCGCCTCGGCCACGTCGCCGTCCGCCTCGAGCCAGGGCTTGCCCGCCTCGAGCACCTCGACCGCGTCCAGCTCGAACCGCCGCCGCCGCATGATCGCGGCCGCCCGCAGCAGCACGCGCGCCCGCGCATCGGGGGGGGTCGCAGCCCACGCAGGGAACGCGTCCCACGCGGCGCGGACCGCCTCGTCCGCCAGCTCGGGCGTCGCCGCGGCCACGCGGCCGACCACCCGGGACGGATCGGACGGGTCGGTCGACTCGAAGTCCTTGGCCGTGCGGACCTCGCGGCCCCGGATGCAGATCGGGTAGTGCCTGCCGAACCGCGACTCCACGTCCGCGACGGCCTCGAGCATCGCGCGCCGGTTCGCTTCCAGGGAGAAGTCGACCACGGGCTCGGTACGGAACTCCGGCAGCATCGGGCGTCCTCCTTTCGCCCCGCCGGAGTGCGCCCCCGGCGGGCGAGCGCAGTCTAGCCCAAAGAACCTGGCGTGGGTAGGGCGGATGCCCTCCCCTGCACGCCCGTCCCGTACGGTCTTGGGCGGCCGGCGGCCACAACGCCGCCGGCCGAGGGCGCGCGGGGGCCGTTGACAGCACGTGTCCGGGTTGCCGACAATGCGGGGGCGAACCCGGGAGGGGAATCCCATGAGCAGGCTCGTCGTCGCCGTCCTCGCGCTCGCGCTCGCAGCGCTGCCGTGCACCGCGGCCGCGCAGACCGTGCCCGGGTCGATGGACCTCCAGGGTCACGTCTCGACCGCGGGCGGCCAGGCGCTGACCGGCAAGGTGACGCTGACGGTGATGCTGTTCGACGACGAGGTCGTGCCGATCCCGTTCTACGCGACCGAGGTCTTCGACGTCGCGGTGACGGGCGGCCGGTTCTCGATCCGCCTCCCCGACGTGGCGCAGGACCTGTTCGCGACGCACCCGTTCGCGTTCGTCGAGTTCTCGGTCGACGGCGGCACGCCGCTGCCGCGGACCGCCGTGTCGTCCGTGCCGTACGCCTTCCAGGCCGCGAACGCGGGCCGGGCCGCCTCCGCCGCGCAGGCCGACGCCGCGAAGCACGCGGACGCGGCGACGAAGGCCGACTCCGCCGCGAGCGCCGACGCGGCCGCGGTCGCACGGGCCGTGCCGTCCGGGTCGACGGCGCAGCGGCCGCCCGCGCCGGCCGAGGGCACGCTCCGGTACAACTCGGAGAGCGGCGTCATGGAGGTGTTCGTCGCGGGGGCCCGCGGGTGCTGGATGAACGTCAACACCCCGCCGATCGGGGCCTCGTTCGTGCAGTGGGCGGGCGTCTCCGAGCCCGGCGCGATCTACCCGTGCACCACGTGGGTGTCGGACCTCCAGGGCGGCGAGTTCATCCGCGCGGTCGGCGGCCGATCGAACGTCGCGGCCGACGGCACGCTGACCGGCCTCGCCCAGTCGTTCGCGACCCAGTCGTTCGCGCTGGCGCTGACCGGCGGGATCAAGGATGCGGCGCTCTCGACGTCGTCCGCGCTCGGCTCGGGG
>VGRB01000134.1 GCA_016875475.1 Deltaproteobacteria bacterium | reverse complement strand
GGGGCGACCGCGAGCCAGATGGACAGCGGGTCGGACCGGGCCACGCCCACCTCGGCGAACAGCCAGCCCCCGAGCGGCGCGCCCACGATCGTCCCGACCGCCATGGGGAGGTTCGCGTACCCGAGGAACAGCCCCTCCTGGCCCTTGGGCGCGATGGCGCCGATGTACTCGTAGATCCGCGGCGCCGCGAGCATCTCGCCGATCGCGACCGCGCCGATCGCGCCGACCATGAACAGCCCGGCGATCGGCAGCGCCCCGTCCAGGAGCGGCGGCGCATCCTTCATCGCGTAGAGCGGCACGATGTTCAGGCACATCCCGGCCGCCGCGACCGCGGTCCCGATCATCATGGATCGCACCGGCCGCCACTTCCCGGCGAGCCGCGTGACCAGCACCTGCAGCGTCACGATCAGGACCGGGTTCGCGAGCGTGTACAGCTCGACCGCCGCGTTCGGGTCCACGAACCGGCGGAGGTAGAGCGGGACGAGGTTGTAGATCTGGACGTACATGCACCAGAACCCGGAGATGACCACCAGGAAGAACACGAACCGCGCGTTCCCGAGGACCTTGAAGATCCCGAGCACGGCCTCGCCGAGCGAGCGGACCTTGCGGCCCGGGTCCGCGGGGGGCTCGCGGTAGGCGCCGAGCACGACCAGCAGGCCGATCGCGGCGAACGCGGCCGCCACGTACTGGAACAGGGCCGGGATGCCGTACGAGGTCCGGACGAAGTACGACGCCACGCGACCGCCGACCGACCCGACGTTGATGACCATGTAGAAGATGCCGAAGCCGAGCGTGGCCTTGGCCGCGGCCGCGCGCTGGACCGTGCCCGCGATGCACGGCTTGACGAACGACCCCCCCACGCCGATCAGCACGATCCCGGTCAGCACCGGCACCATCACCTCGCCGCCGGGCGCGAGCGCGGGCACGTTCCCGAGCACCGCGTACCCGCCGACCAGCACGGCCATCGCGAACAGCAGGCTCCGCCGGAACCCGGCCTGGTCCGCGATCGTGCCGGACACGATCGGCAGGAAGTACAGGAGCCCCCACAGCAGCGACCCGTTCAGGAAGGTCGCGAACGTGGGGTCCATGCCCAGGTTCTCGTTCAGGTAGACGACCACGAACGAGGCGATCGAGTAGTACGCGGCGCGCTCGAACAGCTCGACCGTGTTCGCGACCCAGAACGTCCCGGGGGAACGACCAGCGGGAACCGCCGGGCGCAGCGGCACCGGCACCGGGGGCGGACGGGTTCATCGGTGCTCCGATCCGAAGGCGGGCGCTATTCTAGCCGAGCCTCGGGGGGTGCGGGAACAGGGCGTCAGCCGCGGCGATGGTCCCGGTGATCGCGGTGGTCCCGGCGGTCGTGCCGGTGCGCCTTCTTCCACTCCCCGTAGGGGACCCGCGGGTGGTCCCGTTCCGGATACGCCGAGCGCTGCGCGACCGGGACCCGGACCACGGCCACCGGCACGTACCGCGGGGCGACCCGGACCCACGGTCCCTCGTACGCCCGGGCCCGGTACCACGCCCCGTTCCAGGGGGTCCACCAGAGGCCCGCGTGGAAGTAGAGCGGCCGCTCACCGCGGCAGCGCGCGCACGGTGTAGTGCGGCAGGATGTCCACGGGCAGCCCGGCGATCTCGTCGAGCTTCCCGCGCACCTCGGCGGGTACGAGGCCGTAGTCCACGATCAGGCGGCCGGCCGCGTCGTAGTCGCCGTTCAGCTCGATCGACAGCAGCACGCCGACCAGCTCTCGCACGACGGGACGGATCCGCTCCGGGTTCACCGAGAACCGGCGCGTGGCGGGGTCGTACCGGAACGCGTCCGCCTCGGCGAGCTTGTTGTAGACGACGAGCTTCGCGATGCCGTGGGTCTCCGCGGTCCCGGCGCGGATGGACTCGAACAGGGACGCGAGCCACGTCACCGGGATCGAGCGCTCGCGGTCCGTGTGGAAGACCCCCTTGTCCACGAGCAGGAAGCCGTTCAGCAGCGAGATCGCCTCGGCGCGCGCCGCCTCGATGATGCCGTACCGCTGCCTGAGCAGCACGCGGGGGGGGACCCGCCCGCCCCCCGGGAGCACGACCGACTTCGGCGCGAACCCGTGCGCGAGCTGCCACATCAGGAGCGTGTCGAAGTACGAACCGAAATCCACCTGCTCGACGTGGTCGTCGGGCAGCACCGCCTTCGCGATCGGCTTCAGGAGGTAGTTGAACCGCTGCTCGACCACGTTCCTCAGGATCACGTGCTTGGTCCCGCGCGCGACCCTCACCTTCTCGTCGTTCGGCAGGATGTAGGCGCGGATCTGGAACCCCGCCCGCGCGTCGCCAGCGGCGAACACCTCGTCCGCGACCGTGATTCCGGACGGCTTGACCGCCTCGAACCGGTCGGCCATGCCCTCGCCCGCGAGCGGGAGCTGCTTCAACAGGTCCGGCGCGTAGCTCGACAGCTTCGCGAGCTTCGCGGTCGCGGCCTCGTCCGTGACCGTGACCACCGACGAGAACACGGTCTTGAACCCCATCAGCCGGTCCTCGTAGAACTCGTACGGGCCGATCGCCGCGTCCACCCGGCAGGCGCCCGTGTCCATCCACGCCATCTCGCTCGCCGAGTAGTCGTCGGTGACGAGCGCGTCCGCCCGCGCGGCCAGGAACTTCGCGAGCCCCGGGCAGTCGGTCAGCCCGGCCGCCTCGCGAAGCGCGGCCGCGGCGCGCCCGAGCGGCTCGCGGAACGCCTTGGAGTACGGCGTCGCGGCCAGCGCCCCGTTCGACCGCCGCACCACCGTGTACGGCGACAGGAACGCGTCCCGGTCCGCCGGGTGGTCGGCGATCCACTTCTCGATCTCGCGACGCGACGCGTCGTGGGGGTACAGGCTCGCGCCCTCGGGCTTCTCCGTGGGGCCCAGGAACGGCGCGTGCCCTGCGAGCCGGTCCCACGGCCCGTAGTTGACGCGCAGGAACGTCGCGAGGTCGCGGCTCGCCGTGTCGCCGCGCGCGTCCAGCTCCTCGGCCATCGCGAAGCCGTCCGGCGAGACCTGGTCCCAGTAGGCCCGCTCCACGTGCTCCGACGCCTCGACCAGCTTCCGCAGGAGCTGGAGCGTGCGGGCGTCGAGCTTCTTCAGGGACGGCCCGACCTCCACGTGGACGTAGCGCGACAGGCGCTTCGCGACCTCGCCCGCGGACACGGTCGGGTCGGGCACTCGCACCCGCTCGGCCGGGGAAGGCGCTTCCGCAACCGCACTCCCCCCCGCGAGTACCAGGCACGCGAGCACCGCGATCGGCACATGACGAGGCACGGGACGCACGCGCCGTGACGACATCAGCGGTCACCTCGTTTCGACTCCCTCGAGCGTAGCACGATTCGCCGCTCCGGGGGCCTGCTGCGGGCGAGGTCCGGGGCGAGGTCCGGGGCGAATTGCGGACCTCGGCGCGGCGGGGTAATGTTCAGGCGATGCCCGCGCGCACACCGCCCGCAGGCGACCGGAGGCGGACGACCCCATGGACACGCGCCAGGCCGCAGGAGCGCTCGACCCGCCTGTCCCGGAGGCCGCCGGCCGGACCGCGGTCGTGGTCTATGGCAAGGGCGGGATCGGCAAGTCCACGGTCGCGGTCCACCTGTCCGCCGCGTGGGCCGAGCGGGGACTCCGGGTCCTTCACGTCGGCTGCGACCCGAAGATGGACTCCACGCTGCGACTGACCGGGGTCGAGGAACGGCCGTGCGTCGTGGACTTCATCGAGGACCGCACTCTCCGGCAGCGCGAGCCGGCCGACCTGATCGTGCGCGGCCCGACCGGCGTCGACACGATCGAGACCGGCGGCCCGGAGCCCGGGGTCGGCTGCGCGGGACGCGGCGTGGCCTCGCTGCTCGACTGGATGGACTTGAAGCGCGTCCGGACCTGGCCGTACGACGTGGTGCTGTTCGACGTGCTCGGCGACCTGGTGTGCGGCGGGTTCGTGGCGCCGGTCCGCTACGGCGTGGCCCAGCGGGTGGTGATCGTCGCGTCCGCAGAGCCGATGGCCCTGTTCGCGGCGAACAACATCTCCCGGGTGGTGCTCCGGCACGTGGCCGACGACGTCCGGCTCGCCGGGATCGTGTTCAACGTGAAGGAGCCGGACGACCGGGTGCGCGCGGCGCTCGACGCGTTCGCGGCCCGGCTCGGGGTCCACGTGCTCGCCCACATCCCTTGGAGCCGCGCGGTGCGCGACGCCGAGCAGGCCAACCGGACCGCGATCGAGCACGACCCGTCGGGCGAGGCCGCGGAGCAGTTCCGGGCGCTGGCCGCCGCCCTCCGCGAGCCGCTGCCGCCGGACCTCGGCGCGCCGACACCGCTCGATCGGCGCGAGCTGCTCTCGTTCATCCGGTCGCTGCGGCTGTAGGGTGGGGACCATGCGCGACGGCGGGTTCCGCACGCTCCCGATCTCGACACGGCCGCTGTAGGTCACGCGGCGCGTGCTGCCGGCCCCGATCGCGATCGCCGTCCTGACCGCCCCCCCGTCGATCGCGCCGTTCCTCTGCTCGCCCGGCTAGCCGTCACTCTGGCCGGATCGAGGAGCACGATTCATCCAGACGTTCGTGCCCGCGGCTCGCCGGCGCGCGGTGCAATCCGCCGTATCGACGCGCATTCTTCGTCGCGATCCCCCCTTGGCACGCGAGGTGCAGCAGCCCTTCCCAGGCGCGCCGTTCGACAGCAGCGACCCCAATCGAACCCCCGGGCAGGTCCGGGGGGAGGAGGACGACCATGCCAGTCGAGGCCGCGCTGCGCTACTGGACCACGCGCGGGAACAGCGACCGCTCGCCGACCGCCGTGTGCCCGCGCTGCACCTCCCCGCGGTACGAGGCGTGGAGCCGCGCGAAGCTCCAGGCCTGGACCCTGGCGCGACTCGCGAGGCTCGCCCCCGGCGGCCGGTTCCGCCGGGTCGTGGACCTGGGCTGCGGCACCGGGGACTGGGCCGAGCTGCTCGCGCCGATCGCGGACGAGATCGTGGTCGTGGACGTGTCGCCGGGGTTCGTGGACCAGGCCGCGGAGCGGCTCCGGCGCCTCTCGCACCCGAGATGGCGCGCCGAGTGCTGCGACGTGCGCCGGTTCGACGACATCGAGGGGGCGGACCTCGTCTTCCTGGGCTGCGTCCTGACCTACCTGGACGAGCCGGACGTCCTCGAAATGCTCCGGAAGGTGCGCTCGCGGATGGCGCCGGACGGGCTCGTCTACCAGCGCGACTACTGCGCGGCCCGCCCGCACTCGAAGGAGTTGCGCACCGACACCGCCGACTACTTCAGCGTGCAGCGCTGGGCCCTCCGATACCTGGCGTTGGCCGAGGCCTGCGGGCTCCGGGTGATCGAATGTCGCCCGTCGTGGTGGGTCTACGGCGACCAGTGGGCCACGGAGCGGCTGGCCTGCTGCGGGCCGGCCGCCGTCCGTGCCGGGTCGGCGGCGGCGCGGGCGGTCTTCGGCGCGGCGGCGCTCGCGTCGCGCGCCTGCTCGTACACGTTCCTGTATTCGGCCCGTTGACCGCCGGAGCAGGGGCGCGAGCCGCCGGCGTCAGGCGATCTCCGAAGGGTCCTCCAGCGAGAAGACCCCGGGGGGGATCGCGGGGACCACGGTCACGGACTTGTAGCGGTGAAGCGTCACCTGGCCCGCGGGTGCGCCGCGCTCCTTGCCGACGTGGCGGCGCTCGGTCCAATGCACCGCGACCCGGCCGCCGGACCGGCTCTTGGAGAAGTACGCGGCGAGCGCCGCAGCCTCCTCCAGGGTCGCTCGCGGAGGGCGGTCCAGGCCTCCCGGGTTCCGGATCACGACGTGCGACCCGGGCGTGGCCGCGACGTGCAGCCAGAAGTCGTTCTGCCGCGCCACGTTGAACGTCAGCCGGTCGTTGTCCCGCGCGGTGCGGCCGACCAGGATCTCGTGCCCCTCGGAGGACCGGAACTCGTTGTAGCCTTCCTTCGCGCCCACGCGCTCACCACTCCCAGGGGCCGGCCGCGGGCGCCTCCGCCGGCACGCGGAAGGCGCACGCCCCCGCGACGCAGCGCTCCTCGGTCATGACGACGGAATCGTCGCAGTCCGCGTCCGTGCCGCACGCGGTCGGCTCGCAGGCGCTCGTGACCACGACGTCGTCCACGAACACGCCCGCGCCGGAGTTCCCCGTGCCGTCCACGGTGTCGAACGCGAGCACGATCCTCGCCTTTCGCCCGGCGAACGCGTCCAGGCGGACGATGACCGGGAAGAAGGCCTCCTTCACCACGTAGTGCGGCTTCTGCCAGACCATGACGGGGTCCTCGCCGGCGGCCTCGACATGGATCGTGAGCACGTCGTAGTTCCACGACGACTCGGTATCCATGAAGACGTTCGCGGTCAGCAGTACGCCGACCCCGCCGGGGAGCTGGACCTCGGGGCCGAACGCGAAGCCGAAGTGGGGGACGCCGCCCGCGTCGAAGTCCCCCGTGGCCGGGTTCCCGTACCAGAGCGCGCCCGGCGGGCTCATCGCCTGCCTGTCCGACGCCACCCGCCACCCGACCGCCGCCTGCGAGTTGTCGAACGCCCACCCGTCGTCCCCCGCGTCGAAGCGCCACGCCGCGACGTCCCCGGCGCAGCAGCCCGGCCCGAGCGTCGCGACGTGGACGCACCAGCCCTCCGCGCACGTGTCGGTCGTGCAGGCGCCGAGGTCGCACGCGTCGTCGGCCTCGCAGCAGCCCTGGATGTCCGCGTAGGCGCACAGGAGGTCGTCCCCGCACTTGTCGAGCGTGCACGGGTCGCCGTCGTCGCACTGGGCCGGTCCCTCGCAGCAGTACGGGCTCGACGTGGGCACGTTCCGGCACTCGCCCGCGTCGCACGTGTCCGTGGTGCACCCGAGACCGTCGTCGCAGCTCCCGCACTGGCCGCCGCAGCCGTTCGCGCCGCACGCCTTGCCGTCGCAGGCCGGCACGCAGGCGTCGGGCGCATCGGCCGCGTCCGGCTCCGCTGCGTCCGGCTCCGCTGCGTCGCCCGCCGGAGCGTCCTCGCCGGCGTCGGTCGCGTCGGGGGCGTCAGGGGGCTCGGGGGGCTCGGGGGGCTCGGGGGCGTCCGTCGCGTCGCCGGACGCATCCGTCGCCGCGTCCTCGCCGGCCTCCGCGGCCTCCCCGGCCACGTCCGGCGGCGTCGGGCGATCGCCCGTGGCGGGGTCCCGGGACGGCATGTCGGGCTCGACGTCGGCGGACACGTCGCCCGCGACGTCGGCGGACACGTCGGCCGCGACGTCGGCCGTACCCCCGCCGTCACCCGACGACGAGCAGCCGTGCGCCGCCGCGACGAGGATCGCGCACCACACGACCGCAACTCGCGCAGCCATCGGGGATTTCTCCCGTCCGGGATGCAGGACTTCTACCACCGGGAGCGGGGACGGATCAAGCGCATCAACCGTGGGGGGGGCCGTCACCGGCGGGCGGCCGCGACGCGAGCAGGTCCCGGTCCGCAACCCCGGCGCGGAGGCGGCGCGCCATCACGCTGTGACGGCGGCCGTAGATGGCATAGACCACGATGCCCAGCGCGAGCCAGGCGCCGAGCCGCCACCAGTTCGCCGCGGGGAGCGAGAACATCAGCATCAGGCACAACAGGATCCCGAGGATCGGGATGGTCGGGACCCACGGGCAGCGGAACGGACGCTCGGCCTCGGGGTGGCGCTTCCGCATCACGAGCACCGCCGCGCAGACGATGACGAACGCGAGCAGCGTGCCGATGTTCGCGAGGTGAAGCAGGGCGTCGATCGGCAGCAGGCCCGCCATGACGGCCACGGCGACGCCGACCGCGATGGTGCTCTTCCACGGGGTCTTGAACCGCTCGTGGACCGCGCCGAAGAAGCCCAGCGGCAGCATGCCGTCGCGCGCCATGGCCAGGAACACGCGCGGCCCCGACAGCATCATGACCAGGAGCACGGACGTGATCCCGGCCACGCCGGCCGCGGCGATGATGAACTCGGCCCACGGCAGGCCCGCCTGCCTGAAGGCGTCCGACACGCCGGCGTTCGGGTTGATCCTGTCGTACGGCACCATCCCGGTCAGCACGACGACCACGAGCACGTACAGCAGCGTGCAGACGAGCAGCGAGGCCACGATCCCGATCGGCACGTCGCGCTGCGGGCGCTTCGCCTCCTCGGCGTGCGTCGAGACCGAGTCGAACCCGATGTACGCGAAGAAGATGATGGCAGCCCCCGCGAGCATCCCGAGCGGCGCACCGCCCGCGTCGGTCTGGCCGTGGATCGTGTGGCCGAAGAACGAGAGGCCGGTCAGGCCGTACGGCGCGAAGGGCTCCCAGTTGGCCGGGTCGATGTAGAAGGCGCCGACCAGGATGACGAAGATGACCGCCGCGACCTTCAGGAAGACCATGGCCGAGTTGAACGACGCGCTCTCCCTGATGCCCTTGACGAGCACCGCGGTCACGATGCCGGCGACGACCACGGCGGGCAGGTTGATGATCCCCCCCGTGGCCACGAACTCGCCGGTCTCCGCCATGTAGACGATCGGAGGCCCGGAGAGCGCGGGGGGCAGCACGACGCCGAACTTCGCCAGCACCGCCTGGAAGTAGCCGGACCACCCGTTCGCGACCGCGGCCGAGCTGACCACGTACTCGAGCACGAGGTCCCAGCCGATGATCCAGGCGAACAGCTCGCCGAGCGTCGCGTACGCGTACGTGTAGGCCGACCCCGCGATCGGGACCATCGAGGCGAACTCGGCGTAGCACAACGCCGCGAAGATGCAGGTGATCCCGGCCACGACGTACGACAGGACGAGCGCCGGTCCGGCCACGTTGTGGGCCGCCGCCCCGGTCGCGACGAAGATGCCCGCGCCGATGATGGCGCCGATGCCCAGGCTCGACAGCTGGACCGGCCCGAGCACCCGCCGCAGCCGGTTCTCCCCCTTCATCTCCTCCAGCAGCAGGCTCAGGGGCTTCCGTGCGAAAAGCTGGCTCGGCATCGACTTCCTCCGTCCGGGGGCGACCCCGCCGGAGGCTAGCCCCAATCGCGGACGGGCGTCAAGAAAGCCGGAAGGGCTACTGCGTGTAGTACGACCGGTCGATGATCTCGCGCTTCAGCTCGTCCGACAGGTCGTCGAAGTAGGCGCAGTAGCCCGCAATGCGCACGACCAGGTCCTTGTGCTTGCCGGGGTTCCGGAAGGCGTCCAGCAGGAGGTCGCGGCTGACCAGGTTCGGCTGGAACTGCATCCCGCCCTGGTCGAAGAACCCGCGGATCAGGCCGGCGAGGTTCCGCGGTCCGTCGCCGCCCGTGAACATCCCGCTGTCGATGGTGGGCGTGAGCGTGGTGCCGTTCGGGGCGAAGCGGGCGAAGTCCAGCCGGGCCACGGCGTTCAGCGAGGACGTCAGGTCCGCCATCCGCATCCCGTGGTGCGGGCACAGGCTGTTCGCCAGCGGGGTGCCCGCCTTCCTCCCGGACGGCAGGGCGGGCGTGTGGAGGCCGTAGACCCGGTTCACGTTCAGCCCGTAGTACCCCGCGACGTACCGGCCGCCCCGGGACGGGTGCGGGGCGGAGCGCAGCGCCCCGACCCAGGCCTCCAGCACGCGGTGCATCCACAGGTGCGCCGAGCCGGCGGCGTCGTCCCCGAACTTCGGCGCGGACCGCATGTCGGCGTGCATCGTGCGGTGGCGATCCCCCTCGAAGTCGTCGTCCAGCGCGTCGAGGACCTCGGCCATCGTGTACCTGCGCTGCCGGAACACCAGATCGTCGATCGCGGCGAGAGAGTCGGCGACGTCGGTCACGCCGATCTTTTGGATGCCGCTGCTGTTGTGGCGCGTGCCCCCCTCGTGGACGTCCTTCCCGCTGTCCATGCAGCCCGGGAAGAGCGCCGAGGCGAGCGGCGTCACCAGGGAACGGGACAGCTCGGCCTCGATCCGCTGCTGGTCCGCGAGCACGTCGCGGACCACCTCGTCGAGCCGCTCCCGGAAGCGTGCGACCAGGTCGTCCATGGTCCTTGGCGGGCGCACGGCGCCTCCGGGCAGCCGCCCCGCCAGGCCGCGCCAGGCGCGCGCGAGCGGTGCGAGGGCCGGGACCGCGGCCTCGGCGCGGCGGAGGCCGGACCGCACGGCGCGCTCGAGGTGCCGGTCGAGCTGCCCGAGGTCGCCGAGCCGCCACAGCCGCCGCGTGTCGCCCCGGAGGGCCTGGAGGAACGGGATGGCGAGGTTCACGTTCGCGCTGTCGGTGTTGCCGAAGTGGTCGTCCGACGCGGTCGGCTCCACGCACCCGACGATCGCGTAGCCCCGGGCATCCTCGAGCGTCGTGTCGTACTCCCGGCGGAGCGCCGCCACGTACGGCTCGTCGTTGTACAGCGCGGGCATGGGCGAGCCGCCCAGGTAGACCTCCGCGATCCGCTCGACGTAGCGGGCCGGGCTGCCAGGGTGGATGCGCGCGGCCATGTTCGCGCCGATGGGCCTCAGCTCGCACGCGTCCAGGAGCATGTACGTGACTTCGTTGGTGCAGTCGCGGCCCGCCGCGTCGGTGCCGCCCATCGTGACGGTCTCGACCGGCGACAGGCTCTCGAACAGCTTCCCGAACTGGAACAGGGTGTCCCCGTCGTTCAGGAAGATGATCTCGTCCAGCTTGAGGATGAAACACGCCACCAGCTCGCGCGCGGACTCGTGGTCGATCCTCCCGGCCTCCAGGTCGGCCCGGTAGTACGGCCCGAGCACCTGGTCCAGGCGGCCGAGCGATATCGCGTTCTCGAACGACTCGGTACACAGGGCGACCTCGAGGAAGAGGATCGCCTGGAGGGCCTCGTGGAAGGTCCGGGCCGGCTCCCTCGGCACGCGGTCGCACGCCTCGGCCATCCGCGCCAGCTCCCCGCGACGGCCGGGGTCGCTCTCGGACGCGGCCATCTCCCGCAGCCGGGCCGCGTACCGGCCGGCGAATTCCTCCAGGCCGCGGAGCGCGATCCCGACCCCCTCGAAGAAGTCCGCGGCCTCGGGACGGGCCGCACGCCCCGCCTCGGCCTCCCGGATCAGGCCGGTCGTGCCGAGCCGGAGCAGCCGCTCGCAGTTGACCACGAAGTGCGCGATCCCGGCCATGTTGTTGTTGAAGCCGCACCGCTTCTCGATCGTGCGCAGCGCGAACGCCCCGAGGTCCCCCTTGCCGTCGAACACCCGGGAGAACAGCCCCCTCGTCAGCCAGAACGGGGCCAGCCGCGTGTAGAACAGCGCCTTGTCGGACAGCGAGCAGGCGAAGCGCACCGGCCTCTGCCGGTCGATGTTCCACAGCGTCAGGACCATCGCGGCCCCGAAGTACTCCACCCAGACGTTCCCGCCGACCCGCCGCGACGTGAAGTTCCCGACCAGCAGCTCGCGCGGGTGGACATCGACCCGCTTGTGGCCCAGCACGTGCCGGAGCATGCGCGCCCGCCGCACCGGGAGCGGGCCCGCATCCCCGTGGCGCCTCCACCACGCGGTCTTCAGCGCCGCCGACTCCATGCAGACCCCGTAGCCGGCGGCCCGGATGTCGCGCTGGAGGGAGCGAACCCGCTCCGGGAAGGCCGCGGCGCCCCGCACGACGCCGGCGGGCGGCACGACCGCCCGTACCCCGAGCGAATCGAACGCGTCCGCCGCGGCCCGCAGTGCCCCGAGCGCGCCCTCCGCGTCGATGCCCAGGGCCTCGCGGTCCAGCCCGAGCGCGCGAGCCTTGCGCTCGTGCAGGTCGTGGTAGCGCACCAGCTCGATCGAGGGGAGCCCGACGGACCGCAGCAGGCCGGCCGCCGCCTCGATGCGGTCCCGGCCGTCGTTCATCCCGGGGACCACGCACATCCGCACGCGCACGCGTGCCCCCGTCGCGACGAGACGACGGAGGTTCGCCTCGATCCGACGCCCGTCGGCGCCCGCCAGCCGGCGGTGCAGGGCCGGGTCGCCGACCACCTTCAGGTCGTAGAGGAACAGGTCCACGAACGGCCGGACCGCCTCGAAGGCCTTCCACGGAACGTGCCCGGCGGTCTCGACGGTCACGTCCAGGCCGTCCTCCTTCGCGGCGGCGAGCAGGGCGACGAGGGCATCGAGGTCCTGGGCGAGCGGCTCGCCTCCGCTCAGGGTGAGGCCCCCGGAGGTCCGGTCGTAGTAGGGACGGTCCCTCGCGACCGCGGCGAGGATCTCGGCCACGGTGCGTCCCGCCTCCGGGGACGAGGGGCGGGCGAAGGCGCGCGCCTCCGGGTTCTGGCACCAGCGGCAGCCGAGGGGGCAGCCGCGGAGGAACACTGTGGTGCGGACACCCGGGCCGTCGTGCACGCAGGTCCGCTGCACGCTCAGCACGGACAGCCGCGCGGAGCGGGGGGCCGGCCGGGGGTCCCTGCGGAGGAGCGAGCCGCGCATCACCATGCGACGCCTCCATGGCAAGAAGGAGTGTACACGAAACGGACGGACGCGTCAATCCCGAATGATGCGATGCGTCAAGAGACGGGAGAGCGAAGACCGGAGCGGGGCTCTGGGAGCGGGTTCGGGCTCGGGTGCTCGGCGGCAGGCTGCGTACGGGTTCGGGCTCGGGCTCGGGCTCGGGCTCGGGTACGGGCTCGGGTACGGGTACGGGTACGGGCTCGGGTACGGGTACGGGTGCGGGTACGGGCTCGGGT
>VGRB01000133.1 GCA_016875475.1 Deltaproteobacteria bacterium | reverse complement strand
GCCGCCCGCGTTCGACGCCTTGCCCGGCGCGTAGAGCACGCCGGCGTCGATGAACAGGCGCGCGGCATCGAGCGTGCTCGGCATGTTCGCGCCCTCGACCACGCAGCCGCAGCCGTTGTCCAGCAGCGTCCGCGCGTCGGCCGCGTCCAGCTCGTTCTGCGTCGCGCACGGGAGCGCAACGTCGCACTTCACCTCCCAGGGCCGCCGCCCGGGCGCGAATCGCGCCCCGAAGCGAGCAGCGTAGTCCTCGACGCGGTCGTTGTTGGACGCGCGCATCTCGAGCATGCAGTCGACCTTCTCGCCCGTCACCCCGTCCGCGTCGTGCACGTAGCCGTCCGGGCCGGACAGGGTCACGACCCGGCCGCCCAGCTCGTTGACCTTCCGTACCGCGCCCCACGCCACGTTCCCGAACCCGGACACCGCCACGGTCCGCCCGTCCAGCGCGAGCCCGCGCGTCTTCAGCATCGCCTCGGCGAAATAGACCACACCGAACCCGGTCGCCTCGGGCCGCATCAGGCTGCCGCCCCACTCCAGGCCCTTGCCCGTCAGCACGCCGTTGAACCGCTTCGTGAGCTTCTTGAACTGCCCGAAGAGGAAGCCGATCTCGCGGCCGCCCACGCCGATGTCCCCGGCCGGCACGTCCGTGTCCGCGCCGATGTAGCGGTACAGCTCCGACATGAAGGCCTGGCAGAACCGCATGATCTCGTTCTCGGTCCGGCCGCGCGCGTCGAAGTCCGCGCCGCCCTTGCCGCCGCCCATCGGGAGCGTGGTCAGCGCGTTCTTGAAGATCTGCTCGAACCCGAGGAACTTCAGGATCGACAGGTTCACGCTCGGGTGGAACCTCAACCCCCCCTTGTACGGCCCGAGCGCCGAGTTGAACTGCACCCGGTAGCCGCGGTTCACCTCGACCTCGCCCCGGTCGTTCACCCAGGGCACGCGGAAGGTGTGGACCGACTCCGGCTCGATCAGCCGGCCGAGCACGTTCGCCTTGCGGAACCGCGGGTTGGACTCGCAGACGTCCCAGATCGTCTCGACGACCTCGTGCACCGCCTGCAGGTACTCCGGCTGGGCCGGGTTCCGCGCCGCCACCGTATCCATGAAGTCCGAAAACGCCATCGAAAACCTCCTCGACCCGAATCGCGCAACCTGCGCGACCGTCGCGCACTGCAAGAGGCGCGCCGTCCCCGCCGCGAGCGTGATACGCCTTCGGCGCGCGCGAAGTCAACCGGATCGAGCAGGTACACGTTGTCCGGACAGGGTTCCGGACGGCGCCGGTGAGGACTCCCGGGCCGGATGGGGAGATCCTCCCCGGGGCGGAGGCGGGCCGTATCGGCCTCGAACCCGCGTCCCGCCGCGTCCCGCCGCGTCCCGCCGCGTCCCGGACGCGCGCGGACGCCGGGCACGACCCTTGCTCGAGGAGGGGCCGGGCGGGCGCCACCACGAGCGCCACCGGAGGAGGTTTGCGATGGCGAAGGCGCGAGAGAACGGGACGGCGAAGGAGCACCGGGACGCGAGCGGGCTGTGCGCGACGTGCGATCGGGCGGCCGGCATAACGCACGTCATGGACGTGGACGCCGCCGCCGCGAACGCGATCCTGGACGGCTGACCGCCCGCGTGTCACGAGCGTCCTCTCCGGCCGGGCGCGGAGTCGGTTCGGCCGCAAGGCGACGTGTCGCCGCGCCCGAGTTGGCCGCGATCTCGCCAGCGATCCGGTCCCACACGGCCTCGAACCGGGCGGCGTCGAAGCGCGACCCCGACGGGAGCCAGTCGGAGAATGGATTGCCGCCCTCGAGGCGGAACTGCCCGACCACGTCGAGGTGATCGGCGACCACGGCGTCCAGGATCCGGCCGTGGACCTGGCTGAGCGTCGGCACGATCCCGTCGTTCGTGGACCCGTCCACGTCCATCCCGAGCCGCGCGCGCAGCACGGGCAGGACGTTCGGCGGGCGCGGGTACGGGTACGCCTCGTTCTCGCGCGCCGAGATGTTGTGGATCGCCATGAACAGGGAGGCGAGGATGACGCCCTCGACCGACGCCAGCTCGCGCAGCCGGAACGCCCACGGCGGGCGCGGCGCCGCGGTCACCACGCAGCCGTAGGCCACGCCGCGGCGGTCTGGCAGGGCCGCGTCGACGAGGTCCATGGTCTCGGGCAGGAGCTGCGCGACCGCGCCCTGGTCGATCGACACTTCGTGCAGGAAGCGCCAGAGCGGGTCGTCCTTCTCGGCCGTGATGCGGCGCAGCAGCGCGTCCGCCGCACGATCGAGCCACCCCTCGTCGCGGCGCAGCGCGTCGTCGATCCGCGCCACGAACCCGAGGCCGGTCGCGCCGAGCCAGATCGCGTGGCGCCCCTCCGTGCTGGTCGCGAGCGCGGCCAGGACCTTCAGGAGCTGCTTGCCCTGGATCGTCAGGAACGCGGCCGCGAGCGGGCTGCCCCGGTTCGGCGACGCGACCAGGATGGCGCTGCGCGTTCGCGACACGACGGCCGCGGCCATGTCGGACGGCTCGATCCGCATGCCCGGGCTGAGCAGGACGCGGACGTCGATCCCCCCGGTCGAGTGGCCGACGAAGTGGATGTCGCCCTGGTCCCCGGCCACGTTCGCGATCACCCCCTCCAGCAGCCGCTCCGCGCGTCGCCGGATCGACCCCGTGGGCCGCGTCGGGCACGGGATGACCTCGGCCTCGATCCCGCGCCGCGCGAGCGCGGCCTCGAGGGTGCGCTTCACGCCGTGGAAGTACGTGACCTTCCGGATCGACGTGAACCCGAAGAACCCGGGCACGAGGAAGACGCGTGTCATTCCACGATCATCGCAGCGATCCCGCCGGCGGGCAACCTCGAGCCGACCCCGGCGTGCTACGCTTCACGCATGACCGAGGACGACCTGCTCCGGTACTACAACCGCTTCAAGTTCCGCGAGGACATCTCGCACGACCTCACGAAGTACCGCGTCACGGACATCCTCCTGGTCTCGACCTTCTACGACGCGTTCATCTTCGAGCAGGACGGGTTCCTGTCCGAGCAGCTCTTCGGCGAGTACCGGCAGCTGAACCTGTCGCTCGCCCCCCGCATCACGAGCGTGCCGTCCGGCAGCGCGGCCGTCCAGGCGTTGTCGCACCGGAAGTTCGACCTGCTCATCACGACGTTGCGCGTCGGCGACGTGCAGCCCGAGGACCTGGCCGCGCGCGCGAAACAGGCGCGGCCCGACCTGCCCGTGCTGCTGCTGCTGACCAACCCGGCGGACCTCGCGTCCGTCGAGGCGAACCGCGCGCGCTGCGCGGCGTTCGACGACGTGTTCCTGTGGAGCGGCGACCCGAAGGTCTTCCTGGCGATGATCAAGAGCGTCGAGGACCGCCGCAACCTCGATCACGACACGCTGCACGGCCTCGTCCGCGTGATCCTGCTGATCGAGGACTCGGTCCACGACTACTCGCAGTTCCTGCCGCTCCTGTACGGGCTGATCTACCGGCAGACCGCGCAGCTCATCTCGGAGGAGGTCACCGAGAGCTACCGCCGCCTCCGCATGAGCCTGCGTCCGAAGGTCATCCTGGCCCACGACGCCGCCGAGGCGGAGCGCGTGTTCCGAGCCTACAAGGACTACCTCATCTGCATCCTGACGGACGTGCAGTTCGAGCGCGGCGGGACGCTCGACGAGCACGCGGGCATCCGGTTCGTGGAGCGGGTCCGGGAGATGGGCTGCTACGTGCCCGTGGTGCTCCAGTCGCAGGACCCGGCGAACGAGGAGCGCACCCACGCGCTGGGCGCCCGCTTCCTGCACAAGGCATCGCCGCACCTCCTGACCGAGCTTCGGCAGTTCATCATCGACGAGCTGGGGTTCGGCGACTTCGTGTTCCGGCTCGAGGACGGCCGGGAGGTCACGCGCGCCGGCACCATGGCCGAGTTCATGGGCCGCCTGCCCCGGGTGCCCGGCGAGTCGATCGTGTTCCACGCGTCGCGCGACCACTTCTCGGGCTGGCTGATCGCGCACGGCGAGGTCGCCTACGCGAAGAAGATCCAGCCGGTGAAGGTGTCCGATTTCCCCGACGTGGCGGCGCTCCGGCGCTACCTGATCGACGTGTTCGACGAGATGGAGCGCGCCCGCAGCCGGGGACGCCTCGTGGACACCGCAAACTGGGAGCAGGTCTCCCGCGAGCAGGTCGTCCGGCTCGCCCCGGGCTCGCTCGGGGGCAAGGGGCGCGGGCTCGCCTTCCTGAACGCGCTCCTGTACGCGCTCGACTTCGGCCGCCGCTTCCCGGACGTCGACATCACGCTCCCGCTCACCGCGATCGTGGGCACCGACGAATTCGACCGCTTCCTCGAGCACAACGGGGTCTCGGCCGCGGAGCTGGCCGACCTGCCCGACGAGGACGTCCGCGCGCGGTTCCTGGCGGGGGACCTGTCGCCCGACCTGGTGGATCGGCTCGCGGCGCTGGTGGACTCGGTCCGCCGGCCGCTCGCGGTGCGCTCGTCGGGACTGCTCGAGGACAGCCAGGCCATCCCGTTCGCCGGCGTCTACAAGACCTTCATGCTGCCGAACCGCGATCGCGACCCGCACGTCCGGTTCGAGGAGCTGTGCGACGCGGTCAAGCTCGTCTTCGCCTCGGTCTTCGAGCGGCGCGCACGCGAGTACATCGAGGGCGTCCGCTTCAAGCTGGACGAGGAGAAGATGGCGGTCGTGATCCAGGAGATCGCGGGCGCGACGCACGGCTCGCACCACTACCCGGACGTGTCCGGGGTCGCGCAGTCCTACAACTTCTACCCGACCGGCCAGTTCCGGCCCGGCGACGGCATCGCGTCGGTCGCGCTCGGGCTCGGCAAGGCGGTGCTGGAGGGCGGGCGCGTGCTGCGGTTCTGCCCGCGCTTCCCCGACGTCGAGATCCTGTCGCCCGAGGACGTGGTCGCGAACTCGCAGCGCGACTTCTGGGCGATCCGCCTCGACGGCGAGGCGTACGGCGTGCTCCGCGGCGACGAGGGCACGCTCGCCCGGCTCCCGCTCCGCGTCGCGGAGCAGCACGGTACGCTGCACGCGGTCGGCTCGGTCTGGGACCGCGAGGACTCGCGGCTGGTGGACCGGCTGGACGTGCCGGGCCCGCGCGTCGTGACGTTCGCAAACGTCTTGAAGTACGGGGTGTTCCCGCTCGCGCACCTCCTCGATGATCTGGTGCGGATCGGCGAAAAGGCGCTCGGCGTCCCCGTGGAGATCGAGTTCGCGGCGAACCTCACGCCCAAGCCCGGCGCGCAGCGGCCCGCGTTCTACCTGCTCCAGGTCCGGCCGCTCCACGTGGATCACGAGGAGGTCGAGGTCGGCGACACCCGGCGCGGCGAGTCGCCGGGCGAGATCGTCCACACCGACGAGGCGCTCGGGAACGGCGTGATCCGCGGCGTGTCCGACGTGGTCTTCGTGGACCGCGACGCCTTCAGCCCGACCGGGACGCTCGCCGTGCAGCAGGAGGTCGCGAGCCTGAACCGCGGTCTGCTCCACGCGGGACGCCGCTACGTGCTGGTCGGCCCGGGCCGCTGGGGGTCGCGCGACCGCTTCCTCGGGGTGCCCGTGAACTGGCCCGACATCAGCGCAGCGTGCGCGATCGTCGAGGCCGACACCCCGGACTTCCGCATCGACGCCTCCCAGGGCACCCACTTCCTGCACAACCTCGTGGCGTTCAAGGTCGGATACCTGAAGGTGCGTCACGGGTCGGAGCGGCAGTGGATCGACTGGGAGGCCCTGGCCGCGGCCGAGGTGGTCGGGCGAACCCCCCACTGCGTCCACGTCCGCTCGGCCGCGCCTCTCACGATCAGGATGGACGGGAGGAGCGGGCGCGCCGCGATCGTCAGCGGGTGACCGGCGCGCCGCCGGCGGCCTTCCACCGGCGCTCCAGCTCCTGCGCGAAGTAGGACGCGACCCGGGTCGGCGTGGTGCCGGGACCGAAGCCCGCGTCGAGGCCCAGTTCCAGCGCGACCTCGTGCGTGATGCGCGGCCCCCCGCAGATCATCAGGACGCGGTCGCGGATGCCCTCGGCCTCGACCATGTCGACCAGCTCGGCGAGGTTCGTCAGGTGCACGTCCTTCTGGGTCACGACCTGGGACACGAGCACGACGTCGGCGCGGAACTCCAGTGCCTTGGCGAGCAGCACGTCGTTCGGGACCTGGCTGCCGAGGTTCAGGGTCTCGACGTTCGTGTAGCGCTCGAGGCCGTACTCGCCCGCGAACCCCTTCATGTTCATGATCGCGTCGATGCCGACCGTGTGGGCGTCGCTGCCCGTGCACGCGCCGATGACGCGAACCTTGCGGCCGAGCCGGTGGCTGATGAACTCGTCGATCTCGTGGAACCCCATCGGCGCGGCGGCCACGCGCGGGACCACGATGCGCGCGATGTCCACGGTGTGGCGGCACTTGCCGTAGACGATGAAGTACGAGAACCCGTGGCCCAGGTCCGCCTCGTGATAGACCTGCGGCTCGGTCAGGCCCATCTTGCCGGCGAGCCGGCGCGCCGCCTCCCGCGACTCGTCGGACAGCGGCACCGGGAGCGAGAACGACACCTGGACCGCGCCGTCGCCCATCGCGTCGCCGTACGGCTTGACGAGATGCGGCTCCGGCCCAGTCGGCTCGACCTTCGGCGCCTCGGGCCGCTCGGTGGGCGTCATGCTCATTCCGACCTCCCGGGCAGGGCCACGGCGTCCCTCAGCACGTCCTCCACCGGGTTCCAGTACCCCTTCGACTTCGCGTGCACTCCCTTCAGCCCGCGGCCGCCCTTGGGCGAGCGCGCGACGTCCGCGAACCGGCCCTTCTCCAGCGCGGCGAACAGCCCCTCCGCCTCGACCTGCTCCAGCATGTCCGTGGCCCGGGCGAGCACCTCGGCGGCGCGATGCCGGACCTTCCCGTCCGGCTTCCAGCACATCTCCTCGGACAGGTTGCGGGCCGCGGTCATCACCATCCGCGTCGCCTCGAGCGCCAGGTACCGGTCGTGGATGTGGGGGGTGTGCATCGCCTCGGTCATCATCCCGAGCAGGTGGATGCCCTGCCCGGTCATCACGCTCGCCAGGCTGAACAGCGCGTCCTGGACGTGGCCGCGGAAGATGTTGCCGGTCATGAACTTCGTCGGCGGCATGTACTTCAGCGGGCTCTCCGGGAAGATCTCGCGCGCCATCTGCGCCTGCGCGACCTCGAGCAGGAACATGTCCTCGTCGTTCGGGTTCATCTGCATCGCGTGGCCGAGCCCGAGCTGCCACGGCCGGAGGCCGCATCGCAGCGCGATCGCCTCGTTGATGAACTGGCTCGCGAGCACGGTGTGGGCGGCCTCCCGCGCGTCCGCGGTCGTCAGGTAGTTGTCCTCTCCCGTGTTGATGATGATCCCGCCGGCCGCGGACACCAGCCGCGAGAACGCCTGGTCCGTGAGCGTCCGCTGCATGTTGATGTCGCGGAAGAGGATCCCGTAGAGCGCGTCGTTCAGCATGACGTCCAGGCGCTCCATGCGGCCGAGCGACGCCATCTCGGGCATGCAGAGTCCGGACGCGTAGTTGCAGAGCCGGACG
This sequence comes from Deltaproteobacteria bacterium, assembly GCA_016875475.1. Lineage (GTDB taxonomy): Bacteria > Myxococcota_A > UBA9042 > DTJE01 > DTJE01 > VGRB01. The sequence continues at coordinate 5,061 of VGRB01000133.1, read as the reverse complement.
TACCGGCCCGCCTCCTCGCTGACCTCGTCGAGCGCGGTCCGCATCACCCGGAAGTTCGCCTGCGTCGCAAACGTGCCGCCGTACCCCTCGGTGGTCGCGCCCTCCGGGATGTAGTCGAGGAGGCTCTGCGCGGTCGACCGGATGACCGCGATCACCTGGGCGCCGGCCTTCACGCAGACCTTGGCCTGGACCACGTCCTCGTAGATGTTCCCGGACGCCACGATCACGTAGAGCAGGGGCCGCCGGCCCTCGCCGAGCCGGTCCAGGAAGGCGTTCCGCGCGGCCGCGACCGCCGCCACCCGCCCGCCCGCGGCCCGGGCCAGCGCCGCGACGCGCTCGCGCGCCTCGTCCTCGCCCGCGACGGCCTTCCCGAGGTCGAGCTTCCCGTCCGCGACCGCCCGCGCCGTGCCCGACGCGTCGAGCCCGGTCGCGACCATGGCCTTGCCGAACGCGAGCGAGATCCCGGACGGCAGGATCGACTTCGCCGCGTCGCAGTCCACCACGCGGTTGACCAGCGGGACGCCGTCCGCGTCCGCGCCCTCGACGCCGATCAGGCGCAGCGTCGCGCGCTCGATGCTCGCGGTGGTGCGCTCGGAGGCGAACCTCAGGACGGATTCGGCGACGGCCCCCGCGGCCTTGCGGCAGCGCCGGATGGCTTCGGGATCGAGGTCGAGCTTCGGTTCCATGGGACACCTGTCACAGCGCGTCGAACGACTTGTCGTGGAACGAGAACACGGGCACCTCGGGCGCGACGCCGCGCACGGCCGCGAGCAGCGGCTCCTCCGGCAGCGTGTACCCGAGCACGGACACGGGGTTCACGGCGATCGCGAGCAGGCGGATGGCCCGGCCGGCCACGATCTCGCCGCCGCGCTCGCGGAACTTGTTGAGGAGCGGCGTGGACACGAACAGGCGCGTCGGGTCCTGGACCACGACCCGGACGCGGCCGTGCCGGTGGCCCGCCACGGTCCTCAGCACGCGCTCGCTGACGACCCCGGGGATCGCGACCCACGCGTCGCCCTTGCCCATCGCCTCGCGCAGGTCGCCCTCGTCGGTCGCGGCGCCGGGATCCGGCAGGACCACGATCCGGCCGCCCTTCTCGCGGACCGCCGGCCTGCGGTAGCGCATGGCGTCCTCGAGCAGCATCCGCTCCTCCGCCTCGGTCGCTAGCGGGAGCAGGATGCGGTCGAGCGTCGCCCGCGTGCGCTTCGCGACCTCCTTGACGGTCCGGCCGAGGATCGCCCCGGTCGCCAGGATGACGCCGTTCGAGACCTCCGGGTCCGCCGCCATGATCCGCTGGTACGACCCGTCGATCACGACCTTCTGGGCCTGGTGCTTGAACATCAGCTCGACGAGCAGGCGGACGTCCGCCTTGTGCCGCACGCCCGCGAGCAGCAGGAGCCCCGGCTTCTCCACGCGGACCAGGACCAGCTCGCCGAGCGGCGTGACCGCGCCGGTCCTCGCGATCGTCCGGACCTGCGCCGTGCCTCCCTTGATCGCCTTGTCCGCGGTCGCGACCAGGAAGCCCTCGCGCACCGCGACCCTCGGCTTCGGCACGCCGAGCCAGAAGTCCGCCTCCTCGCCGTCGATGCCGATGGACATGATCCCGACGCGGTCCACGGCGCCCTGCAGGCCGCCGAGAACGTGGTTCATCGCGGTCGTCTGGCCCGAGTTCTTCGAGCAGCCGACGATCGCGACCGTCCGGACCCCATCGCTGTCGAACACCCTGGCGATCCCGTCCACGATCCGCCTCCGGCGGGTTCGAGCGCGCGCGTAGTCTATCGCCGCGGTCGGCGATCGCAAGGACGCGGGACGCCCGGGACGGAACCCGTCCGTGGCGAACCGGAGCGAGACCCCGCGAGAGGGGATCGGGTTCCAGGCCTGTGCCGGGCCACCCCTACTGCCGTGCCCGGCCGGCGCAAGCCGCTGCCGCGCAACGTGCCGAGTTTTCAAGCGAACCGTAGCCATCAGAGGCGCCGGGCGGTATGCGCAATGGTTCCGGGGAGGTCGCGGACGCACCGACCCCAAGGGGCCGCTGCGACTCGACATATTCCGGGGTGTGGAGCGGGCTCGGGTGACGACGACCCGCGGCCGGGGGCCCTGACGGACCCCCGACCGCAGGCGTTCGCGCGTTACAGCACGCTCTTGAGCTTCGGGGCCGGCTTGAACCCGACCGTCTTCGACGCCTTGATCGTGATCGCGGCGCCCGTGCGGGGGTTCCGGCCCTTGCGGGGCTTGCGGGTCCGGACCGTGAAGGTGCCGAAGCCCGGGAACGCGAACCGCTTGTCCTTCTTCACGGCGCTGCGCACCGCGTCGAAGACCGCGTTCAGGACCGACTCGGTCTGCTTCTTGGTCAGGTCCACGCCCTTCGCGCCCCGGATCTCCTCGATCAGCTCGGTCTTGGTCATGAGAATCCTCCTTCCACGAACCGTAAAGGCACTCCCGGGACGGCGGATCGCCGCCCACCACCAGAACCGGGGGAAGTCCTCCGGGACCGCCCCGGATGTGGCCAAAGCCTGGCGTCAGGGAGGAGTGTTGCCCCCGCCCTCAATCTTGTCAAGGATTTTTTTTGATCGAGGCCCCGCAGATCGGCCCTGGGCTTGGAGGGGTGATTACATCGGCCCGGAATCACAAAGGAATTGCGACGTCAGATTTCGACACCCGCCTGCGAGGCCACCGTCAGGATCTCGTCCTTCTTCTTCAACTTCAGCTTCTTCAGACGCGCGATCTCGACCTGGTCGTCGGGGGTGAGGTAGGCGCGGGACGACATCTCCTGGATCCGCGTGTCGAGCGAACGGTGCTCCTCCCTGAGCGCCTGGAGCCGTGCGAGGGGGTCGGGCTTCACTGCCGGTTCGCTCATTCTTCCTCCCGTTGCAGTTCGTCCGCTGCCGGAACCGCCATCGAAACGCCATCCTTCATCCTAGTCCGCGGTCCCATGACCGTCAACCAGCCCAACGGGCCCGGGCGCGAAGTATTCCCGGGCCGCCGCCCCCGTCACCCGCTCCCCGTCATTGCGGCGGCCGCCGACCGTGGCTATCATCCGCTCGCCCCGGCGCCCGGCGCCGGTCGGAAGGAGGAAGGATGACGACGATCATCGAGGTGAGGGCGAGAGAGGTCCTGGATTCCCGCGGGTTCCCGACCGTCGAGGTCGAGGTGGGGCTCGACGGCGGCGCGTCCGGCAGCGCGATCGTGCCGTCGGGGGCGTCCACGGGCACCCACGAGGCGCTCGAGCTGCGCGACGGCGACGAGAAGCGGTACCTCGGCAAGGGGACGCTGAAGGCCGTCGAGAACGTCAACGACGTGCTCGCGCCCGAGGTCGTGGGCATGGACGCGCTCGACCAGCGCGGGCTCGACCGCCGCATGCTCGACGTGGACGGCACGCCGAACAAGACGAAGCTCGGCGCGAACGCGATCCTCGGCGTGTCCATGGCCGCGGCCCACGCGGCGGCCGACGCGCTCGGGCTGCCCCTGTACCGGTACGTCGGCGGCATGTCCGCGCACGTGATCCCCGTACCGATGATGAACTTCCTGAACGGCGGCAAGCACGCGGACAACAACCTCGACGTCCAGGAGTTCATGATCGTGCCGCACGGCGCCGAGACCTTCCGCGAGGCGCTGCGCACCGCGGCCGAGACGTTCCACACCCTGAAGAAGATCCTGAAGAAGCGCGAGCTGTCGACCGCGGTCGGCGACGAGGGCGGCTACGCGCCGAGCCTCGCGAGCAACGACGCCGCGGTCGAGCTGCTGGTCGAGGCGATCTCGGCGGCCGGCTACCGGCCGGGCAAGGACATCTCGATCGCGATCGACGCGGCGGCCAGCGAGTTCCACGACGCGGAGAAGGGCGTCTACCGCCTGAAGGCCGACAGGAGCGAGTTGTCGAGCGCCCAGATGGTGGACTACTGGGCGGCCCTGATCGCGAAGTACCCGATCGTCAGCCTGGAGGACGGCCTCGCCGAGGACGACTGGGACGGCTTCAAGGCGCTGACGGCGAAGGTCGGCGACAAGGCGATGACGGTCGGCGACGACCTGTACGTGACCAACCCGAAGCGCCTGGCGCGCGGCATCGCCGAGGGGACGACGAACGCCATCCTGATCAAGCTGAACCAGATCGGCAGCCTGACCGAGACCCTCGACACGATCGCGCTCGCGACCGCGCACCGGATGCACTCGGTCGTGTCGCACCGGAGCGGCGAGACCGAGGACGTGACGATCGCGCACCTCGCGGTCGCCACGAACTGCGGCTACATCAAGACCGGCTCGCTGTCCCGGTCCGAGCGGATCGCGAAGTACAACGAGCTTCTCCGGATCGAGGAGACGCTCGGCGACGTGGCGACGTACGGGATCCGCCGCGGCCGTTGACCGGCCGGTCAGAAGGCGGGCGCGACCTCCGTGTCCTGGCCCCCCGTGGCCGCGACGTTCCCTCCCGCCTGCCAGGCCGTGTCGTCGGCCAGGCACTTGAACTCGAAGGCCGTGCCCGCCGCGACCTCGGTCAGCACGAGCAGGTGCGCCGCGGGGCCGGTCCGGAGCATCGGCCAGCCGCGGTCCCACGAGAGCGGCGCCGCGCTCCCCCTCACCGCGAGCCACGACCCGTCCGGCAGGTCCGCGGTCGCCCGGACCCGCGTCCGCGTCACGTCCACGGCGGGCTCAGGCCGCAGCGTCACGACGACCCCCGGGTGATCGGACACGACCGGCGTCTCCCCCCCGTCGAACACGATGCGGGCGCCGTCCTTCGCGAAGGCCCCCCCGCGGTGCGCGAGCACGTGGTCGATCCGCCCGGCGCCGAGCCCCTCCGCCAGGTTCGCGAACCCGAACGACGCGGCCGCGGCGAGCGGCGGGGAGGTCTCGGTCGCGTTGAAGTCGCCGGCCACGACCACATCGAGCGACGGGTCCGCGAGCGGGACGACCCACGCGACCGCCTCCCGTGCCTGGGCGAGCCGGACGGCCGCGTCCTCGTGATCGATGTGGACGGACGCCACGCGCACCGGGGTGTCGCCGGCCGGGACCCGCCCGTGGACCATCACGCGCCGGAGCGAGCCCTGCACCCGGTGCTCCAGGCTGCACGCG
>VGRB01000132.1 GCA_016875475.1 Deltaproteobacteria bacterium | reverse complement strand
CCCCGAGTGCGTGGCGGGCCGCGCCGGGGCGCGCGTGGTCGTGGCGCCCATCCCGTTCCCGGTCGCGTCCGAGGACGAGGTCGTGGCGGCGATCGCGGGGCGCGCCCGGCGCGGGGTGACCCGGCTCGCGCTGGTGGACCACGTGACCAGCCCGACCGCCCTGGTGCTGCCGATCGCGCGGATCGTCGAGGCCCCCTCGCCGGCCTCGGCGTCGAGACGGTCGTGGACGGCGCCCACGCGCCGGGAATGCTGCCGCTCGCGGACCCGCCGTTGCGGGTCGCGGGGCTGGGAGCGGCGGCCTACGCGGGGAACTGCCACAAGTGGCTCTGCGCGCCGAAGGGGGCGGGGTTCCTGTGGGCGCGCCCCGACGTGCAGGCCTCGGTGAGACCGCTCGCGACCAGCCACGGCGCGAACTCGCCGCGAACGGACAGGTCGCGGTTCCTGATCGAGTCCGACTGGACCGGGACGGACGATCCGACGGCGTGGCTGTGCGTGCCCGACGCGATCGCGTTCCTCGGCGGGCTTCTGCCCGGCGGGTGGCCCGAGCTGATGCGGCTCAACCGCGACAAGGCCCTGCGCGCGCGCGACCTGCTCCGCGACGCGCTCGGCGTCGAGGCGCCCTGTCCGGACTCGATGATCGGGGCCATGGCCGCGCTTCCGCTGCCGGATCGCGGCCCGGACGAGGTCGCGCGGCTGCCCCACATCGACCCGCTCCAGGACGAGCTCTGGGCGCGCTTCCGGGTCGAGGTGCCGGTGATGCCGTGGCCCGCGCCGCCGCGCCGCGTCATCCGCGTATCGGCGCAGGCGTACAACGCGGACGAGGACTACGAGCCGCTCGCGGAGGCATTGCGCGGAACGCTGGTGCGCGGAGGGGCGGGGCCGCTCGCCCGCAGGGGAGGTGCCGCTTCACGTTGAGGTCTCGGTCGATCCCGACCGGCCGGCCCCCCGACTGGGCCGGCCATCCGTCCCTGAGCTATCCCCGCAAACCGGGCGCGCCGGGCCGCGGGCCAGATGTGAGGCCCGCCGGCCCGGCGCCCACCGCGCACGCAGCTCCCCGACTCCCTTCGGCTGCCGATCCTGAGGCGACTCCTCAGCATCCGTCCTCCTTGACACCGCCCCCGTCCCCCCGCGAAGCTACGCCGTCCGCTCCTGCGAGGGATGCGTGCGGCGACTCCTTGCGACCCTTCCGGCAATTGCGATCGTGACCGCGTCGCTCGCGCCCGCGGAGGCCCGCGCGGCCCCCTGGCCGGGCGCCGCGGACCTGCACCTGTTCGTGCTCGACCCGGGGCCCGGCGCGACGGACGTGTTCCGCGAGCGGGTGAAGCTGCAGGGCGGGCGCGTGCGGTTCGCGCATGGCACGGCCGCGGAGCCCGGCGTGGTCGTCGCGAAGGTGGATGCGGTCGCGGCCGCGAAGCTCGCCGCGATGCCCGGAGTACGCCTGGACGCGGGTCACGGCAAGGCGCTCGACGCGGCGGCGCTTCACGTCGCGTTCGCGGGCGCCCTCGACTGGGTCGCGTCGTACTGGGAAACGCAGGTCGGCGATCCGAGCGCCCCGGCGGCCGGACGGAGCCGGACGGAGGCCGAAGGCCCCGGCGGCCGGGCCGCCCCCGGGGGCGCTCGCGCTGCTCGCGAACGACGTGGTCCACGTCCCCCGGGCCAAGCGCGCGACCGGCCCGATGCGGGGGAGGATCGCGGTCGCGGTCCTGCTGCTCGACAGCGACGGCACGCACGACCCCGAGTCCTACGACTGGTCCGCGGCCGACGTCTCGTTCGCCAAGACGAAGATGGCCGAGATGGCGACGTGGTGGAACACGGTCGGCGCGGAGCAGGACGTCGAGATCGTGCCCGCGGCCAACCACTGGTGCCAGGTCGTTCCGATCGGGTACGAGCCGCTCAACTTCAAGCACGAGTCCACGGAGCAGTGCCTGTGGATGGACGACGCGATGGAGCACTTCGGGCTGCCGAGGACGTGCGAGCCGTTCGCGAGCAACATCGAGACGTTCAACGAGACGCTCGCCGGCGAGAACGGCGTCGAGGACGCCTACACCATCTTCATCGCGCACGACGGGGACTACAACTTTTTTCGGGCCGGTCTACACCGACTACCGCATCGCGTGGGCCGCCTGGGGCGGGCCGTACGTGATGATGAGCCGCAAGAACGGCGCGTGGGGCCTCGACGCGATGGCCATGGTCGCGGCGCACGAGACCGCCCACGTCTTCCACGCGCTCGACGAGTACTCGCAGGAGGGCTACGCGACCTGCGAGTGCGGCGGCCAGTCGCTCCAGACCGGCACGTGGGAGTACAACGGCTGCAAGAACGACAACTGCCGCCTGCCGTCCGGGTACTACTGCAAGACGCCGCACGACATCTGCCTGATGTCGGAGGAGCAGGAGGAGGCCTGGTACGACCACCACCTCTGCTGGTCCACCACGTGCCACATCGGCTGGGTCTGCAAGCCCGAGTCGTGCGACTGGATCGACAACGACTGCGACGGGCTGACGGACGAGGACGCGGGCGCGGCCGGGTGCGAGTGGCACTGGAAGGACGCGGACGGCGACTGGTTCGGCGGCAGCGCGTCCGACAAGAAGTGCCTCTGCTCGCCGCAGGGCGACTATCGTGCGAAGAAGACGGGGGACTGCGACGACTCGAACGCCGCGGCCAACCCCGGCGCGAAGGAGAAGTGCGACGGGATCGACAACGACTGCGACGGCAAGACCGACCCGGACGGCAGCATCGGCTGCGACGAGGGCCACCCGGACGCGGACGGGGACGGCTACGGCGCGGCCGCCGGGACCGCGTGTACCTGCGGCGGCACGTCGAAGCAGGGCGGCGACTGCGACGACTCGAACGCCGAGGTCAACCCGAAGGCACTCGAGACGTGCAACGGGTTCGACGACGATTGCGACGGCAAGGTCGATCCCAAGTACTCGGTCGGGTGCGTGGACACCTACCAGGACGCGGACGGCGACGGGTACGGAGGCGGCAAGATGTCGTGCCTGTGCCTCGCGCCGGGGCAGGAGCCGCTGACCCGGGGCGGGGACTGCGCGGACTCCGACCCCGCGGTCCACCCGGGCGCCGAGGAGGTCTGCAACGGGATCGACGACGACTGCGAAGGCGGCATCGACGAGGACCTCCCGGGCTGCGAGACGTCGCAGCCCGACGCGGCCGGGCCCGAGGAGACGCCGGAGGAGACGCCGGAGGAGGAGGCGCCGGGCCCGGAATACGACGAGGACGCGATCGCCGGTCCCGAGGCCGAGGAGGAGCCCGTGCCGTCCGGGGATCCGGATGCGCAGCCGAACAAGGGCGGCGGGGGGTGCGGCGCCGGGGCGCCCGGGGCGTTCCCGGTCGCGCTCGCCGCGTCCCTGTTGTCGCTGCTCGCGGCGGTCAGCCGCGCGCGGCGCGCCTCGCGAGCTTCCTGACCGGATACCGCGGCTCGTAGCGGCGGTCCCTCAGCGCGATCTGCCGGTCGATCAGCGCGCGGAACGGCTCGAGCAGCCGCGCCATGCCCGCCGGGTCGCCCTCCAGCACCCCGAGGACGTGCGCGAGCGCCTCGATCGTGGACATGCACTCGCCGCGCGGCTGGCGGCGGATCCTGTAGCCGCTGGGCGCGTCCGGGCGGAACGCGATCCGCGGCAGCGCGGCCAGCAGCGGGTTGCGGTGGACCATGGGGACCGCGTGGGACCACGTCGCATCGACCGCGACCAGCGTGATCGGGCCCGCGGGCGGCGCCTGGTCCGCGTCCGCGGCGGCAGTGCCCGGGAATAGCAGCCACGCGGGGCGATCCGGGTCGGACAGCAGGCGGACGAGGCGCGGGTCGCGCTCCCCGAACCCCTTGGTCACGACCGTCTCCGCTCCAACCAGGCACGCGGCGGCCATGCGCCCGGTGCCGATCGCCTTCCTCCGCTCCGACGGGTGCTGGACGATGACCACGCGCGTGCGGGTCTCGACGCGGACGAGCCGGTCGCACCAGCAGACCACCGCCGGCCTGAGGCAGGTCCGGCAGGTCGGGCGGGGTTGTCCGCGGTCGTCCACGCGCCGTCCGGTACCGCACACCCCTGGAGGTTGTCAACGGCCGGAGCTCACGCCCAAATCGTCGGTCCGACGCAGTCGGGGGCGAGCGAATGGCCTAGCGGTTTCGCGGAGGTGGCGGTCGCCGATGGCGACGCACGCGAGCACCGGCCGATAGCAGCGCTATCGGACGGCGCGCAGCGCGCCAGATCCGCGAAACAAGCCGGCCACGTCGCCGCCATCCGGCAAGGAGGCCCGACGATTTGGGCTCACGCGCCTGGCCGGCTGCCCACGCTCGCTTCGCGTCGGATGCCCGGTCCCGCCGGCGGCGAATCCGGGCTTCAGGGTGCGGAGTTGGCGCTCCCGAGCGTCGGGACGAGCTTCACGAAGGCGCCGGTGCCGTCCGGGTAGCGGCCCCAGCTCGTGCCCTCGGGCGCGTCGCCGTCATTCCAGTCGGTCTGGTCCGCGAGCTTGCCGTCGGCGTCGAACAGCCGGGCCGCGTCTCCGGACTTGAACGCGAAGTCCATCACGAGGTCCGTCGGGCCGCCCTTGCCGTAGATCACCAGGAACCCCTTGGCGGGGATCTTCGCGGTGCCCGGGAAGTCGAAGCGGTGCCCGTCGTTCTGGTCGCGGATGAACCAGCCGGCCAGCGCCGTCTCGGTGTCAGCCGTGTTGTACAGCTCGACCCAGTCGGCCTGGTTGTCCGGGGCCTTGTTCACGACCTCGTTGACGCGCACCGAGCCGGTCGGCTCGATCGCGTCGCCCCCCGCGTCGCCCCCCGCGTCGCCCCCCGTGTCGCCGCCGCCGGTGGTCCCGCTCCCGTCGGAGCAGGCGACCGATACCGTGGCGACCGCGGCCACCGCAACAGCCGCCGCAACCGTCATCGTCCGTGCAAGACCCGCGCGCATGCCGTGTCCCTCCTCCCGTCCGGCGGCGGCCATTATCGTGGATCGGGTCCGGGGGCGCAAAGGCATTCGTGCGGGTTCTTCCGTTTCATCTCGGGCGAGCGTTCCAGATCGAGACCATGAGCGCGGTGGACACGACGGACAGGCCGCCGAGCGTCCAGAACACGAGGTCCCACTGGCCGCTCGCGGCCTCCTTGAGCCAGCCCACGCCGATGCCGGAGAAGATGGCCCCGGCGGCGCCGGTGCACATCGTGAACCCGGTCGCGGCGGCGGCGGCGCGCGGGTGGACGTCCGCGGTCGCGGCGCCGCTGACCAGCATGTCCGGACCGTAGATCATGAAGCCCGCGAACCCGAGCATGGCGGTCGCGAAGGCGACCTGCCCCGGGGGGACATGGACGAACGCGACGCACGCGGCCGCGAGCAGGATCAGCATCACCGCGGCGACGGGCGCGCGGCGGCGGTTGAAGATCGTGTCCGACACCCAGCCCGCCGAGATCGCGCCGAGCGCGCCGATCAGCGGCAGGGCGACCGCGGTGAAGGCGCTCCCCTTGATCGGCAGCCCGTGGAACGTCGCCATGTAGTCCGGCGCCCAGTTCATGAAGGCGTAGCGCACCGCGTTCATGCAGAAGAACGCCGTCGCGAGGACCCACAGCACCTTGTTGGTCAGGGTCAGGCGGAGGATCTCGCGCGCCGACAGCTCGGCTCCGGCGGCGGTCACGGCGGCCCCCGCCACGGGCACGGCGGCCCCCGCCGCGGGCACGGGCGCGGGGGGCGCGACGTCGTCGCGGACGGGGGGGAACCCGGCCTCGGTCGGGTGGTTGCGCAGGAACAGGCCGAGCGTCGCGGCCATCGGGATCAGGAACAGGGCCGGGACCCAGAACGTGGCCCGCCAGCCGTAGTCCTGCGCGAGCCAGCCCGCGAGGAGCCACGCGAGCACGTTGCCGACCTGGTAGCAGGTGGAGATGAGCCCGATCACCGTGCCGCGCCGCTTCGAGGGGGTCCAGTCCGACATGGTCTTGACGACCAGGGACCAGCCGGCGGACTGCGCGTAGCCGTTCACGGCCCAGCACACGAGCATGCCCGGGAACGCGATCGCCTCCGGCTGCGCGGACGCCCAGGCGAGCCCGAGGTTCGAGGCGGCAGCGACGATCAGCGCGACGGTCATCATCCGCCGCGCGCCCCAGCGCTCCGCGAACTGGCCGTTGATGAACTGCCCGGCCGCGTAGAGGACCTGGTAGGCGGACAGGATCGTGCCGATCCGCACGTCCGACCACCCGGTCTCCGCGGACATCCCGGGCTTCGCGACCGCGAAGTTCAAGCGGCAGAGGTAGTAGGCCGCGTACCCCGACCACAGCAGCGAGAACGTGCGGACCTGCCAGGAGAAGAGGTTGCGCGCGGGCTGCCGATCGCGTTCGTCCATGGTCTGCTCCTGCTACGGCGCCGGCTCGTCGATCACGAGCGTCTGCCCCGCGGCGACGTCCTTCATCTCGGTCTTCCGGCCCGACGGCCAGCGCACGGTCAGCGAGTCCGCCTTGGCGGCCGCGCCGAGGCCGAGGTGCACCGTGGTTCCGTTCTGGCAGCCCACGCCCTTGCCGCCCTCGACCTGCCGCAGCAGCGTCCGCCCGCCGACCACGGCCACGACCTCGGCCCCTATCGCGTCGCGGTTCGACCAGCCGCTCGCCGCGCCCGGTCGCGCCCCGCCGTGCAGGCGCACGTCGAGCCGGTTCCCGGGCGAGGGGTGGCGGTTCAGGTAGATGCGCCCGGCCACGAGGTCGGTCCGGCCGTCCCCGTCCAGGTCCGCGGCCGCCGCTCCCCACCCGTTGAAGTGCCGGATGCCCGCGGCGTAGGTCGCGTCCTCGAACTGCCCGGTCCCGTCGTTCCGGTACAGGTACGCCCGGCGGCCCTCGTAGACCGCGGTCAGGTAGAGGTCGAGCGCGCCGTCGTCGTCCGCGTCGAGCAGCACCGAGTCGGAAACCGGATGCCGCGGTCGGCCGCGGGGGTCGTCGTGTACGTGCCGTCGCCCTTCGCGAAGTGGAGGTACGTGGGGTCGGACCAGTCCGCGAACCGCGGGTGCGCGAGGTTCGGCACCACGATGTCCCACCGGCCGTCGCCGTCGAGGTCGCCGAAGGACGGGCCGATCGTGTGCCCGTAAGCCCCCCCAATGAACCAGGTCCCCGCGACGCCCGCGGTTGCCGCCACGTCCTTGAACCCGTCCGCGCCGCGGTTCTCCCACAACTGGTTCGGGTTCAGCCGGTAGTTCCCGAGGTAGATGTCCGGGTCGCCGTCGCCGTCGTGGTCCGCAACGCACACGCCGCGCCCGTGGTAGCCGATGCCCTCCTTGACGGGCATGTGCACCGCCTCGGTGACGTCCGTGAACGTGCCGTCCCCCTCGTTCCGGAACAGGTAGTCGCGCGTGCCGACCTCCGGGTCGGCGAGCGTCCCGTACGACGCAACGAAGAAATCGAGGTCGCCGTCGCGGTCGTAGTCGAGCCATGCCGCGCCCTGCAGGCTGGCCGGCGCCGAGATGCCCGACGCCGCGGTGACCTCGACGAACGTGCCGTCGCCGTTGTTCCGGAACAGCCCTGCCCCCCCCGCGACGGCCAGGATGTCGCGGGCCCCGTCGTTGTCGAAGTCGCCCCACAGGGTCTCGCCGCCGGCCCCGGCGAGCCCGGCCGCCGCGGTCACGTCCTCGAACCCGCCCGCGCCGTCGTTGCGGAAGAGCCTCCCCCCCGCGAGCAGGTCGTCGTCCCCGTCCCCGTCCGCGTCGCCGAGCGCCGCGTGGCCGCCGTACTCGACCGTCGATGCCGCCTCGAACCAGTGCGCGTGGGCCACGCCCTGCGTCTCGACCTCCAGCCGCGCGATCCAGAGCTGCGGCGCGCCGGCGTCGTCCTCGAACTGGGACATCGACGGGAAGCACGCGAGCCCGTCGCCCGGGGCGTCCGCGATCAGGCCCCCGTTCACGAGGTAGTCCCCGGACCCCGGCGGGACCGGCGAGGCGAGCCCGATCCGCGCGTCGCCCTCCTGGCCGAGGAGGAGCAGGACCTCGTCGTACCCCGGGACCGTCCAGTCGAGGCCGCCGAGGTCGATCGCCCGCCAGCCCGGCTCGGCCGTCACGGTCATGCGCCGCGTCGCGCCCACGGCCCAGGGGTCGTCGCCCGTCGCCTCGTCCAGGCACGGGTAGTGGCCGCCCGGGAAGCCGGTGGTCAGGGCGACGCTCACCGCGCCGGCGCCGGTCGTGTAGGCGTACAGGCGGTTGAGCCTCCCCGGGTGCGGCATCCGGAACCGGATCCACGGCCGGAAGTGCCACGCCCGGCCCTCGATCGTCCGGGTGTAGTCCGCGAGCGAGGGGAAGCGCGGCGCGGTCGAGGCATCCCACGTCTCGCTCGCGAGCACCACGCACGCGGGGCACGACGACGCGGCCGCGGCAACGACCTGCTCGGGCAGCTCGACCACGGGGGGGGGCGACGCGTCCGCCTCGCCGGGGGAGTCTCCCGCGGTGTCCGGGGCGGTGTCCGGGGTCGGGTCGTCCGCCGGATCCGCTGCCGGGTCCTCCGCGACGTCCGCGCCGGGGTCGGCGGCGGCCTCCTCGCCCTCGTCGGACTCCACCGCCCCGTCCCCGGCCGTCGCGTCCGGCGGCGTGTCCGCGACGCCCGGATCCCGGCCCCCGCCGGGCGACGAGCACCCCGCGCCGAGCAGGATCGTCACGAGGATCGAGCACTTCCATGCGGCACGCACGCCGGCCTCCGACCGCCAGGCCAGGGGCGATTGTATCGTGATATGCTCCGCGCCGATGGCAGGAGGGTCGCGTGTCGGGCGCGGACAAGAGAAGGCACACCCGCTACAAGGTGCAGAAGGACGCGTGCTGCTACATCGACGGCTTCCGCGTCGATGTCCGGTCCGAGGACATCAGCGCCGGCGGCATGTTCCTCGCGACGCCGGGCGCGCGGCCGGAGCAGGACATCGAGGTCGCGATCGTGTTCGGCGAGCACTCCGGGTCGCCGACCCCTACCTTCCTGTTCGGCCGCGTGGTGCGGCTGCAGGACGAGCCGGTGCGGGGCGTCGGGATCCGCTGGGAGAAGGCGGTCACGATCGGCGACCTCCGGATCCTCGAGGGCTTCCTGGCGGCCACGCTCGGCATTCCGGTCCCCGACATCCGCGAGCGCGCCATGCCGCGGGTGAGCGGCCGGAAGTGGGTCTATTCGTTCCCGCTCCCCGAGGGGGCCGCGCCGCCCGAGCGGAAGGAGGGGGACGAGGCCGCGGCGCCGCCGTTCCTGGGCGGCCCGCCGATCGATCTGCCTCCGCCGGCCACCGCCGCGCCGCCCGCGGGGGGGACCGGCGCGGGGAGCGCGGAGGCGCCGGGGTCCCTGACGTCGCTCATCGAGATGCGCGCGTCGCAGGCCACTGCCGCGATCGACGCGACCATGACGTGGCGCGACTCGACCCAGACGGTCCGGATCACGCGGATCGGGCTGTTCGGCATGTTCGTCCAGTCCCCGTTCATGCCGGTCGCGCGCGACGCGGACCTCGTCGTCCGGTTCGTCGCGACTTCGGGCGGGATCCCCCAGATCATCGAGTGCTCGTGCCGGATCACGGGCATCGCCGCGGACGTCCCCGGCCTCGAGCTGGAGATCGGCGGGGTGAACGAGCGCGGAGCGACAGGCGCGTTCAAGGCCTTCCTGAAGCGTCTCGAGTTCCGGTCCCTGGCCACGAGTTGAGCCCGGCCCGGCGGTCCCCTTGTGATACGATTCGCCACCCTTGCCTCCCGGAGGAAACGATGGGACTCCGTCTCGTGTTCGCGGCTGCCCTGGCCGCACTGCTCGTGTCCGCCCCCGCGCTCGCCCAGGTGGAGCCGGACCCCGCGCCCGGCGCGCAGGGCGGGACCTGCCCGTGCGCGGACCTGCTCGACCGCCTGGAGAACGGCGTCGCGACCATCGAATCCGGCCCGTTCGACCTGACGATCCACGGCCGCCTGAATGCGTGGGGCGGATGGGTCGGCGACGAGTCCCTCCGCGACGCGGGCGACCGGATGCAGGAGCCCGGGTTCCGGATGCGGCGCGTCCGCCTCGGCGTGGACGGGCATTTCCTCAAGCCGGTCACGTACCGGATCGAGCTGGACGTGTTCGACCAGGAGAAGACCGGCGGGCCGCTCTACGAGGCGTGGGTGGACTGGACCCCGATGCGCTGGATCGGCGCGACCGTGGGCTTCCAGAAGTTCCCGTTCGGGGACGGAGATGAGCTCGTCGGCGCGGCTGTCGCACCTGGACCGCGCGATGGGCGTCTACGCGATGTCGCCGGTGAACTCGCTCGGCCTCGTGCTCCGTTCGGAGCCCTGGGAGGGGCACCTGACGATTTCGGCCGGCATCTTCAACGGCCTCGAGCGCGGCAGCAACTTCTTCAGGGGCTACCAGCCGGTCGGCGTGTCGGAAGGCAACAAGTTCGAGAAGATGAGCTACGTGGCGCGCGTCGATCTCGCGCCGCTCGACCCGCTCGGCAAGGGCGAGCCGGACCTGGAGAAGGCCCCGAGCTTCCGCCTCGGACTCGGCGGCTCGTTCCTGTTCAACGACGGCCGGAGCATCCGCACGATGGGCGCGTCGGGCTACCTGCTCGCGAAGTGGCACGGGTTCCACCTGGTCGGCGAGACGATCTGGGACAAGTCGGAGCCGCGGGCGCAGCCGACCGCGACCGGGAACGGCACCATCGCCGAGGACGTGACCCGGCTCGTGGCGCACGGGTCGCTCGGGTACGTGATCCTCCGGAACCGGCTCGGCGTCGCGGCGCGCGTGGAGTACCTTGACGGCAACAGCGACATCGACGACTTCGACGACCAGCTCGTGGTCGCGGGCACGCTGTCGTGGTACGCGGTCGGCCACTTCCTGAAGGTCCAGGCCGAGTACCAGCACCGGCGCGAGCTCCACGGGGTGCAGGTCGGGAACGACGCGGCCATCGCGGGAGTGCAGGCGGCGTTCTAGGCGCACGCCGGGAGGCAAGGTCCATGACTCGAAGCAGACTCCTCCTCGCGACGGTCCTCGCCGCCGCGGCAGGGCTGTCCGCCTGCGCCGACGACACGCTGCTTCGCGCCAAGGTGGTGACGCGGCAGGACGAGCTGATCGGCGGCCCGAGCGCCCGCGGCAAGCTCGGCGACTACCTGATCGAGAACGACCGCATCCGCGTCGTCGTCGGCGGCCCTGGACCGGGCTGGGCCGCGGGCGTGTTCGGGGGGACGCTCCTCGACATCGACCTGCGCCGCTGGCAGCCCGAGTTCGCGGGGGGGCACGGCCTGGACCACTTCCAGGAGGCGTTCCCGCTCGCGAACCTGCTCGTCCCGAACCCGGCGGACCCGACGAAGGCGTTGAAGCTCGGCGACCAGGTCGCGGTCCAGGACGGCGAGGCCGCGGTCCGCGTGCTGGCGGACGGCAGCGACGGCAGGGAGGCCGTGGTCCGCGTGGAGGGTCACGCGGCGTACATGTTCGACGTGCTCCAGTTCCTGAACCGAGGGTTCCTCGACTCGCTGACCATCCCGGCGGCCACGCTGAAGGGGCTCGTCCCGGCGGCGTACCAGGACATCGTGGACTCGCTGCTCGGCGACAAGCCGCTCGACCTCGCCGGCATCCAGGCACTGCTGCCGCAGCTCGCGGGCCTCATCCCGCTGCTCGGCGAGAAGTACGCGGGCCTCGCGCCGCTGCTCGACGGACTGAACCTGTTCGCCCTGCTGAACCGGCTCCAGTTCTCGTTCGAGTTCACGACCGACTACATCCTGCGGCCGGGCGAGCCGTTCCTGACGATGCGGACGACCGTCCGGCTCTCGCCGCCGAGATGCAGTCCGCGCTGGCGGGCTGCGGTGCGGTCGCGTGCGACAAGACGTGCCCGGACGGGTTCGCGATGGTCGAGGTGAACGAGACGCTCCAGTGGACGACCGGCAACGGCACGCCGCTCGACTACACGTACAAGCGCATGTGTCCGGTGTGCGAGTGCGCGAAGGCCCAGGCCGCGATGCCGACGTTCAACGAGTCGCGCGACTTCTTCATCCTGCTGCTCGGCCAGCCCGACAAGTGGAAGGATCCCGTGTGGAAGGGCAGCATCGTGGGCGGCGACTTCCTGTTCTTCGGCGGGAACGCGTCGGTCTTCGGCCAGGGCTTCGGCTTCGACATCGACCGCAAGATCTACGAGCAGATGTGGCAGGGCGTCGGCACCATGGGCAGCCCGTTCGTGCTCGACTGGGTGGCCGCGACCGGCGACGGCGTGTCGTACGCGTGGGTCACGAAGAACCCGAGCGAGCGCCGTGGGTTCGACTGCCCGTCGTACCGGATCGCGGTCACGCGCAGGGGCTGGAGGCGGCGTTCGCGTTCGGCAGGACGGACGCCGCCACGAAGGCGCGGCAGCTCGTGGTGGACCGCAAGCCGGTCGTGCTGGTGACGGACGTGGCCGTTCCCCCCGCGGACCAGCGGGGCGACTTCGCGGCGTGGGAGAAGGGCGTGCTCGACGGGCCGCAGGGCCAGGCGGCGCTCGCGGGGCTCGCCGGGACCGCGACGCGCGCGGACCTCGCGCTGCTGCCGCGCCACGACTGCATGGCGTCGCGGCTGCTCGTGCCGCTGTTCTCGACGTCCGCGACCGCGGTGCTGACGCACTTCTCGGAGGGCGACGGGTATGCCGAGGAGACGCTCCCCGACGGCACGAAGCGCATGC
>VGRB01000131.1 GCA_016875475.1 Deltaproteobacteria bacterium | reverse complement strand
TTTTCGGGCCGGATCAGCGGCTTGCCGTCCGCGAACGGGCAGAACTCGCGGTGGCCGCACAGGAACCCGATCGCCTTGCGGCCTGGGCTGTTCTTCAGCGTGTCGTGGTCCTTGTCCACCACCGCGGACAGCGACGACAGGCGCTCCGCGGCGCCCGCCAGCTCGCGGGGCTGGGCCTCGGGGTTGTCGAGCTGGCGCGCCACCTCGTCGACCATCTGCGCGTACGCCGTGCCGTCGGCCAGGAGCTGGTCGAGGTTCTCGTCCCTGCCCTTGTGCACGGCAGCGGACGCGACGCCAGCCGCGACCGCGTCGCACGCCTTCTTGAAGTCCGCCCGGCCCGCGCGCAGCGCCGCGACGAAGTCCCCCCCGCCGCCGCCGACCAGCGCGGACAGCCCGCCGCCCGCTCCCTTGTCCTGATCCTTCCGGAAGGACTCGAGCTTGTCGTGGCAGGCCTTGGCTCCCTCGGCGATCGCCCTGCCCGCCTCGAGCACGTCCTTCATGCCCGCGGACTTCTCGTACTTTTCCTTGAGCCTGAGCAGGATCTTCGTGACCTCGAACTCGAAGTACTCGGGCTCGAGCGCGAGCGGGAAGACCTCCATCTGGTTGCGGTACTGGAAGGTCGCGCCGAGCGCGTACTTCTTGAACTCGAGCCGCCCGTCCTCGAACTCCGCCTTCTTGCCGGTGAACAGCTCGAGCTTGGCCTTCTGCGCCTTGTCCTCGACGTCCTCGGCCACGACGGTCACGCGCAGGTTGCCGTTCGACTGGCTCTGGTACTCGTACAGCTTGTCCAGGAACTCGCGGTCCACGCCGCGGATGTCGCGCTCCTGGCCGTAGCCGCCCGCGATCGTCGGGGGCAGCTCCTTCGAGATGAAGACCTGCACGTCGACCTGGTCGAGGTCGCGCGCCGCGGTCTTCGACACGTCGGACAGCGTGTAGCGGCGGTTGTCGGTCAGGTCCAGGCGGCCGGACACCCACACGCCGAGCACGTTCAGCAGCACCAGGATGCCGAGCGTCGATACGACGCCCACCAGCGCGTTCGTGCGGGCCGACCGGCCGCTCTTCGTCTGCGTCGCCATCTGCCTACCTCCACTTCCGCGATTCGAGCGACCAGCTCGCGAGCGAGACCGCCCCGACGATCACGGACAGGAAGAACACCACGTCCCGCGTGTCGACGACGCCCCGCGCGATCGACCGGAAGTGGTGGTTGAAGGACATGACGTTCGCCGCCTCGACCGCGTGCAGGCCGAGCGCCTCCGGGAGCCGGTCCACGAAGGTGAAGGTCGCGCAGATCGCGATGGCCAGGATGAAGGCCACGATCTGCGACGACGTCCACGACGAGGCGAGCAGGCCGATCGCGAGGTACGCGGACCCGACGAGCAGCACCCCGAAGTACCCGCCGAGCATCGGGCCGAGGTCCGGCTTGCCGATGGACGAGACCAGGATCGGGTAGGCGAGGGTCAGCGCGGTCGCGACGCCCAGGAATCCCATCGCGCCGAGGAGCTTGCCGAGCACGACCTCGGTCTCGGTGACCGGCATCGTCAGCAGCAGTTCGAGCGTGCCGAGCTTCCGCTCCTCGGCCAGCAGGCGCATCGATATGGCCGGCAGGATGATCGTGAACAGGAAGACCATCCACTCGAACAGGGGGCGGAGCGTCGCCTCCCGCGCCTCGAAGAAGTCCTCCTTCGGCAGCAGGAACGGGACCTTGAAGAAGAACGTGACGCCGAGCAGCACCAGGAACATCGCGATCGCGATGTACGCCACCGGCGACCCGAAGTACGCCCCGATCTCGCGCCTGGCGATGGCCGCGACGTTTCGCATCTTCCTACCCTCCGTCAGGCCAGCGTCAGCCGCTGGAAGATCGACTCGAGGTCGAGCCGCTCGCGCTTCAGCTCGACCAGGGTCCAACCGGACTTCACGCACGCGTCGAACACGTCGGCGCGCACGTCCGCGTCCCCCGCCGCGTCGATCCGGAACGTCGCGGTGGCCGCGGCGCCGGCCGGGGCCTCCGCCCGCTCGATCGGCAGGACCTGCCGCACGGCCGCGAGCCCCGCGAGCACGGACGGGGCGCGGTCGATGCCGTCGCGCCTCGCGAGCTCGACCACGAACGTGTTGCCGCCGCCGTGCTTGCCGCGGATCTGGTCCGGCGTGCCGTCCGCCACGATCCGGCCGCGGTGGATGATGATGATGCGGTTGCAGGTCGCGGTGACCTCGGGGAGGTTGTGCGTCGAGAGGATGACCGTGCGGTCCTTGCCGATCGTGCGGATCAGCTCGCGGATCTCCACGATCTGGTTCGGGTCGAGGCCGCTCGTCGGCTCGTCGAGGATCAGGATCTCCGGGTCGTGGATCATGGCCTGCGCGAGCCCGGCGCGCTGCCGGTAGCCCTTCGACAGCGTCCCGATCTCCTGGCCGAGCACGTTCAGCAGGCCGACGGTCATCGCGACGTCGTTGATGCGCTTCGCGATCGCGTCCTTCGGCACGCCGCGCACGCCCGCGACGAACGCGAGGTACTCGCTGACGGTCATGTCGGAGTACAGCGGCGCGTTCTCGGGCAGGTACCCGATCCGCCGCCTGACGTCGACCCCGTCCGTGACCACGTCCTTCCCGTCGACCGTCGCGGTCCCCGAGGTCGCGGCGATGAAGCCCGTGATGATCTTCATGCACGTGGTCTTGCCCGCGCCGTTCGGCCCGAGGAAGCCCACGACCTCGCCGCGGCTCACCGAGAACGACACGCCCTGGAGCGCCCGGATCGGGCCGTACTCCTTGGCGAGGCTCGATACCTCGATCATCGAAAGCACCTCCGAGAGAGCGTTTGCGACCGCGCCCGCCCGCGCGTTTCCGGGACCCAGGGGGCCGGCCGCAACTCCAAACACGAGAGCGCGGTTTTTATTCCGGTCTTGCGGGGGAGTCAAATCCGGGGCTATTCTTCCTCCGTCCTTGCATCGAGGCTCGACCATGCTTCGCAGGATCGCCCCGCTCCTGGCCGCCGCCGCGGCGCTCGCGGCCGTCGTCGCCGCGCCCGCACCGGCGGCTGCGGACCCGTACGTGGACCAGCTCTACTCGAAGCCCGGCTTCGTCGGCCTGCTGCTGCGGCCGGTCGTGTGCATCGACAACTGCGACCGGACGGTGTTCTCGTTCGGGGCCGAGGCCGGGTACAAGTTCGTGGCGCTCGCGGCGCGCTACGGCTACGCGGGCGGCACGCACTACGTCTATCCGGACGTCCGGTTCTACTGGGACTTCCAGGTGGTCCGGAACCTGACCGTCACGCCGCTCCTCGAGTTCTCCCCCGAGATCGCCAAGGGGGACCAGGGCAGCACGATCAGCCTGTTCTTCCGGCCCGGGGTGCGCGTCGGGTACGCCCCGGCGCCCTACTTCATGCTGTTCATGGAGCCGCTGCTGTTCGATCTCGGGTTCTACCACCGGACCTCGCCCAAGGCGGGCCCCGACGTGACCTCGAAGGAGCTCACGTTCCGCTACGAGTTCGGGTTCGGGATCCAGGCGAGGTTCTGATGGACGGCTACGGCACCCAGGGTTTCCTAATCGCAGTCCTGATCGTGCTATCAGCGGTCTTCTCGGCGTCGGAAACCGCCCTGCTCGCGCTCGGTCCGGCCGGGGTGCACCAGATCCTGGACGAGGAGCGCCGGCGATCCGGCCTGCTCCGCCTGTGGCGCGACCGCCCGAACCAGGTGCTTGCGTCGCTGCTGATCGCGAACAACCTCGTGAACATCCTGGCCTCGGCCGTGGCGACGGCGCTGACGGCCGACGTGCTCGAGCACCGCGGCGTCGGCGACGCGTTGAGCTGGGCGGTCGCGGTCGCGGTCGGCGCCATGACCTTCCTGCTCGTCGTGTTCGGCGAGGTCCTCCCGAAGACCTTCGCCAAGCACAACGCCCGCAGCATGGTCGCGCTCTTCCCGGTGACGCTCGTGTTCTGCCAGATCCTCCGCCCGTTCGCGTTCGTGCTCCAGAAGGCGACCGGCTGGATGATCAGCTCGGCCGGCGGGTCGGTCGGCGGCGACGGGCAGCCCGAGGTGACCGAGGCGGAGATCGAGACCATGATCCGGCTCGGCACCGCGCAGGGCGCGCTCACCGGCGAGAAGCGCGATCTGCTGTCCTCGGTCATCGAATTCTCCGAGACCATGACCAAGGAGATCATGGTCCCGCGGACCGACGTGGTCGGGTTCCCGGTCCAGGCGGCCCTCCCCGAGGTGCTCGGGATCGTTGCGGAGAAGCGCTTCTCCCGCTACCCGGTCTACGAGGAGGACCTGGACTCGATCGTCGGGATCGTCACGGTCAAGGACCTGTTCGAGGCGATTTCGAAGCCCGGCGAGGCCCCGTTCACGCTCGGCCACCTCGGCACGCGCCGCCGGACCCTGTTCGTGCCGGAGACGAAGAAGATCGGCGACCTGCTCAAGGAGTTCCAGCGCGAGCGCGTCCAGATGGCGGTCGCGGTGGACGAGTTCGGCGGGACCGCGGGCATCGTGACCATGGAGGACGTGATCGAGGAGATCGTCGGCGAGATCTACGACGAGTTCGACCAGAAGGCCGAGCCCCACGTGAAGAAGGTCGAGGACGAGCGCTACGTGGTCCAGGCGCGGACGCCGATCGAGGAGATGGCGGAGACGTTCGGGCTCGACCTGCCCGAGCAGGACATCTACGAGACCGTCGGCGGGCTCGTCATGACGCACGCCGGGCGCGTGCCGGCCGCGGGCGACGTGGTGACGTACGCGGGGCTGCGCTTCGAGGTGAAGGAGCGCACCCGCACGCGGATCCTGTCCCTGGTCGTATCGCGCGAGGCGGCCGGCGGGGGGGCGGGAGGGGATTGAGCCCGTGGCCGCCCGCCGCGCGTCCTCGGGCCGCGGCGTTGACGCCGCCGCGGCCCGCCCGAAACGAATTGGACGGGCGCGCGGCGGGCGGGGGAACCAATGCAGGTCGGGGTGATCGGGACGGGATACGTCGGGCTGGTGCTCGGCGCGGGGCTGGCCGAGAGCGGCAACCACGTCGTCTGCGGCGACATCGACGAGCGCAAGATCCGGATGCTCAACGGTGGGGGGATCCCGATCTACGAGCCTGGGCTCGACGACATCGTCCAGCGGAACCGCGCCAAGGGCCGGCTCGCCTTCACGACCGACATCCCGGAGCTGATCCGCGACGCGCGCGTCGTCTTCATCGCGGTCGGGACGCCGCCGTCCGAGGACGGGAGCGCGGACCTGAACCACGTGCTCGAGTGCGCCCGCACCATCGCCCGGCACATGGACGGGTACCGGCTGGTCGTGGTCAAGTCCACCGTCCCGGTCGGGACGTGCACGCGCGTTGCGGCCGAGATGGCCGCGACCACGCAGCACCCGTTCGACGTGGCGAGCAACCCGGAGTTCCTGAAGGAGGGCGACGCGGTCCACGACATGATGAAGCCGGACCGCATCGTGATCGGCGTGGACTCCGACCGCGCGCGCGACCTGATGACCGACATCTACGCGACGTTCGTCCGGACCGGCAACCCGGTCCTGTTCATGGACGTGCGCTCGTCCGAGATGACCAAGTACGCGAGCAACGCGATGCTCGCGACGCGCATCAGCTTCATGAACGAAGTCGCCGCGTTGTGCGACGTCGTCGGCGCGGACGTCGAGTCGGTCCGGCGCGGCATGGGTGCGGACCCGCGGATCGGGTCGAAGTTCCTGTTCGCCGGCATCGGCTACGGCGGGTCGTGCTTCCCGAAGGACGTGAAGGCGCTCGCCGCGACCGGCCGCGAGTGCGGCACGCCGATGCGCGTGCTGGAGGCGGTCGAGCAGGTCAACGACGCGCAGAAGCGCGTGCTGGTCCGGCGCGTGGTCGAGGAGTACGGCGAGGACCTCCGCGGGAGGCGCTTCGCCGTGTGGGGGCTCGCGTTCAAGCCGAACACCGACGACATGCGCGAAGCGCCGTCGGTCGAGGTGATCCGCGGCCTCGCCGCGCTCGGCGCAACGATCGCGGCGTACGACCCGGTCGCGACGGACAACGCCCGCGTGGCGCTCCGGGGCGTGCCGGGCGTCACCTTCGTCGCGGACGCGTACGACGCGCTCCACGGGGCGGACGGCCTGCTGCTCGTGACCGAGTGGGGCGAGTTCCGATCGCCGGATTTCGATCGCATCAAGGCCGCGCTGCGCCGCCCGCTGATCCTGGACGGCCGCAACATCTTCACGCCCGCGAGGCTGAGGGAGATGGGCTTCACCTGCCGTGGGATCGGGCGGGCGTGACGGGTCCGGCCGGCGGCCCGACGAAGCGGACGCCGCGCAGCATCGCGTCCAGCATCGCGTCGTACTTCGGTGCCAGCCACGCCGGCGCGATCAGCACGATCGCGTGCCCCCGGTCCAGCATCGCGGACCGCCGGACCACGTCCCCGACCCGACGATCGGTAGTGTGTGCGAGCCCGGCCTCGACCGTCATGGACGCGTCGAAGATCATGCCCGGGAGCAGCGCGCCCGCGTTGCCGGCGAACAGGACGGCCCCGTAGCCGTCGCGGGCGCAGACCGGGCCGCCCGTGGCGAGCCCGGCCTCGAACGAGGCACGGCCGGGCGGGCACTCGAGTCCCCCGCCGGACGGCGACGCGACCGCGCCCGGCTCCCAGGCCGAGGGCCACGGCAGGTCCACGCCCGGCAGCGCGACCGCGGCGAGGCGCGGCGCGGGCAGCTCGAAGTCGAGCCGCAGCGTGCGGATCGACACCACGCCGGCCGCGACCGACGCGCCGAGGAGGATCGCGGCCGCGGCCGCGACGCCGCGCGAGGCGGGTCGCGGCGCCGCATCGAGGATCGGGAGCCGCCGGCCCGCGGCCAGTGCGAGGACGACCCCGGCGACGAGCCCGCCGACGTGCGCCGCCGAGTCCACCGTGTCGCTCCACACGCCGTAGGCGACGCTGACCGCCAGCCACACGAGCATCGTTGCGAGCAGGACCCGGCGGAGCGGGCGCGGGACGTCGCGGACCCGCACCGCCGCGAACGTCGTGACCGCGCCGAGGAGCCCGAAGACCGCGCCCGACGCGCCGACGGACGGCTCGGCGGACAGCGCGGCGCTCGCCGCGGCGCCCGCGACGCCCGAGACCAGGTAGATGACGAGCGCCCGCGCCCGGCCGAAGACGTTCTCCGCCAGGCCGGACAGGACGTAGGCCCCGGTGCAGTTCACCGCGAGGTGCGTCGCGTCGGCGTGCAGCCAGACGCTCGCGAGCAGGCGGGGGGCCTCGCCGGACCGGACGAGCAGGTTCTCCTTGGCGCCCGCGAGGATCAGGGCGCCGGGCACGACGTCGCCTCCGGCGGTCCTGGGCGCGAGCGCGAGGTAGGCCACGTAGGCGGCCACGTTCGCGATCACCAGCGCGATCGGGAGGAGCCCGTGGCGCCGCAGCCGCGCCGCGAAGGCCTGCGCGCGGAGCCGCTCCCTCATCCCGGACAGGTCGTCCTGCTCGGCGCGCGTCGGCTCCATCGGCCTCGATCGTACACCGCGACGCGCACGGGGTGCGGGTTGA
This sequence comes from Deltaproteobacteria bacterium, assembly GCA_016875475.1. GTDB lineage: Bacteria > Myxococcota_A > UBA9042 > DTJE01 > DTJE01 > VGRB01. Next base: position 5,150 of record VGRB01000131.1, on the reverse strand, counting down.
CACCCCGGTACTCCTGTCCCAGACTCCGCTTGTCGAGGAACGGACGCGCGGGCATGAAGCGCGGATACAAGATCGGCCTCGGGGCGCTGCTGATCGCGTCGCTGGTCGCGGGCTACGCCGTGTACTGGTGGCACGAGATCTCCCTCGACGAGGCCGCGGTCGCGGACAACCCGACCGACGAGCAGGTCGCCGCCGCCGCGGGCGTCCGCGAGCTGATCGTGTCGCCCGACCCGCGCGAGCGGGCCCGCATCCCCGAGCGCCTCGACCGGATGCTCGAGCGCGACCGCGAGCGGGTGCTGGCGATCCTCGCGGAGGACGGCGTCACGGCGGTGCGCCTCGCGGCGATCCCCTACGTCAAACGGCTGAAGGACCGGGTGCCCGCGGCGCGCGCGACCCTGGTCCGGCTCGCCCTCCAGGACGCGGAGCCGTCGGTCAAGGACGCGGCCCGCGAGGCGCTCGGAGGCGCGAAATGACGCGCGCCGCGGCGGCCGATACCTGGGGCCTCGTCCGGCGCGTGCTCTTCTACTACGTGTTCTTCGACATCGTCGCGCTCCAGGTGGTGTTCCTGCTGGTGTCCGCGGGCGCCGACTTCGACCCGGACTGGATGGTCTGGATCGTGCCCGCGGTCGTCCCGATCTCGCTGACCGCCTGGCGGATCCACGCGGAGTGGGGCACGCTCCGCGAGCGGCGGCTCGACCCGTGGTGGTCCTGGCTCGGGGTCGGGCTGTTCATGTTCGGCTTCTGGTCGGGGAGCTACTTCCTGGTCGGCGCTGCGACGGACCCTTCGCGGGCGAGGCTCCTGTCGGTCGTGCTCGACCGCTTCGTCCCGTTCCGGCCGGAGTACGTGTGGCTGTACCTGTGCGTCTACCCGTTCTTCATCCTGCCGTTCTTCCGCGCGCCGCGGACCGCGATCGTCTATCGCCTGGCGGTCGGGTACGTGCTGATGCTGCTGGTCAGCTACGCGATCTTCCTCGCGATGCCGGTCACGTACGACCGGCCCGTGCTGCCGGGGCCGCAGGCGACCTTCTCGACCTGGGCGCTCGGGATCGTGCACGGGCAGGACCCGCCGTGGAACTGCCTGCCGTCCACGCACTGCTCGGTTGCGCTCCTGGCGGCGCTCGCGCTGCGCGAGTCCGGTCGCGCCGTCGGCATCTGGGGCCTCGCGACCGCGATCGGGATCGCGGTATCGACGGTCTATACGAAGCAGCACTACATCGTGGACGTGCTGGCCGGCTTCTCGGTCGCCTTCGCCACGTGGTGGACGCTGCGCTGGATCTGGCGGAACCCCGCCTACGTCCCCGAGCCCGCGCGCCGCTTCATCGAGCCCGAGGAGCCCGGGCAGGCCCCGGCCCTGACCCGCGGCCTCGCCGACGGGTGACCTGCCTTGGGGGCGCCGGCGGGTGACCTCCGCCCTCACGAACCCGTCGTCTTCCGCGTCCCCGACATCGGGCGGCTGCCCGTGGTCTCCCGGATGCTCGTCTTCCGCCCGCCCGTGGTCTTCCCCGGGCCGGGCCGGCCGCTGCCTGCCGGTGCCCGACACGCGCGTTGACGCTTCGGCCCCCGGTCCACGATACTCTCCCCCGGGACCGCCCCGGGAGGACCGCCGTGGTGCTCGCGCGTCTGCTTGCCGCTTCGCTCGTGATCCTCGCCCTTGCCTGCGGGTCGTCGGACGAGTCCGGCGGCGACGCGACGGCCGACACGGGGCCAGGGGACGCCGCCGGCGAGGTCACGCCCGACCTGCCGGACGCGGCCGACCCCGGCCCGGCCGACTCGAACGCGGACCCCGACCCCGCGCCGGCCGACGCGGCGGACGCGGCCGAGGCCGAGATGCCGTCGTTCGACGTCCCGGTCGAGACGGGCGTGAACTACGTCGTCATCGCCGAGGACGGCCTCCTCGAGTCCGCGAAGGCGCTGGCCGCGTGGCGGGAGGGGCTCGGGTACCACCCCGCGGTGTTCAAGGTGTCCGACCTGGTGAGCGGAGGGGCCGACCCCCTCCTGCTCGTCGCGATCGTCCAGTCGGCGCTCCGGGGGGCGCGCGAGAAGCTGCCCGCCGGCGAGGCGCTGTTCCTGGTGCTCTACGGCGACGCGCCGGGCGAGTTCGACGACACGTCGGGCCGGATTCCCGCGATCGGGTGCGAGAACGAGTCCGACTCGTACGTGGGGTGCAGGACCGATAACACGTACGGCGACCTCGACGGCGACGGCGTGCCCGAGGCGGCGGTCGGCCGGATCCCGGTCGCGGACGCGGCGGAGGGCGCGGCGTTCCTTGCGAAGCTCCAGGCGCACGAGACCGCCTACGAGAACGGGCTGTGGAACCGGCGCGTGTCCCTCTACACCGGGCAGGCGAACTTCAGCCCCGAGATCGACCTGCTGATCGAGACGGCCGTGATGGAGGGGCTGAAGCGCATGTCGCACGCGTTCGACATCGTGGGCGCGTACGACAACCCGAACAGCCCCTACTACTACGCGCCGTTCGAGGACAAGGTCATCGACGTCTACAACGGCGGGAGCCTGATGACGGTCTACATCGGGCACGGCAGCGAGGAGTCGATGCAGGGGCTGTCGACCGAGCAGATCGCGCAGATCCACTGCGCACACCGGCTGCCCGTAGCGCTGTTCCTGGCGTGCTGGACCGGCAACTACGCGGGCGAGGACGACTCGATCTCCGAGCGGGTCATCGCGCTGCCGGACGGGCCGATCGCGGCGTTCGCGTCCACGGACGTGTCGCACCCCTATCCGAACGCCCTGCTGGCATACGAGGCGCAGCGGGCGTTCCTGGACGCGCGGCCCGCTACGATCGGCGAGGCGCTGCGCCTGACCAAGGACCAGGTCATCCACAACGACGACGAGTTCCGCATGCAGGTCGACGCGGCCGCGGAGATCCAGGTCAGCAAGTGGATGCAGAAGCGCCTGAAGCGCCAGCACCTGGACCTCTACAACCTGCTCGGCGACCCCGCGACGCCGGTGAAGTACCCCGGGTCGGACGTCGCGTTCGACCCCGTGACCGGCAAGACGCCGGACGGCCCGCTGCACGTGGCCGGGGCCGCGCCGGGGGTCGAGTCCGGCTCCGCGCTGGTCACGCTCGAGACCGAGCGCGACGTGATCCGGGCCGACCTCGAGGAGGTCGATCCCGACGACCCCGACCCCGCGACCGTGCAGGCCAACTGGGCCAAGGCGATCGACAAGGTGGTGGTCGGCGTGACCGTCCCCGTGGCGAACGGCCGGTTCGAGGCCGACCTGACGTGCCCGGACGACCTCCCCCTGGGCACCTACTGGATCAAGGTATACGCCTCCACCGACCCGGCCGCCCCGGCCGGGACGGCCGCGGACAGCTTCGGGGCGATCCAGGCTCCGTGAGGGCGACGGGGGGGCAGGGGAGCGGCGCGCGGTTGGTTGTTCCGCGGTTGGTCCGACGACGACGCGTGTCGCCGCGGGTGAAGCGTCACAGCGGAACCAGCGGGATCCGCATCCGCCTCGCCGCGGCCGTCATGCGCTCGTCGTACGTGGCGAGCCGGATGTCCTGGCCCTGTCCCCTCAGGAAATCGATCGAGGCGAGGTGCAGCGCGTCGAGCGTCCGGACCGGCGCGGGGATCGGTTCCAGCGCCCGGACCAGGACCGCATGCGTCAGCTCGACGAACGCGACCCTCGCGAGCATCACCGCGAGTGCGTCGCCGTGCGACCGGCGGAGCCCTCGTGCGTTGATGCGGGTCCACGCCTCGTACTCGAGGAGCCGGCTCGACACGAGGGGCTCCTGCCAGAGTGTGAACGGCGGACTCCTGTCCTCCGCGAGCAGGTGCGCCAGGGCGGCCGAGGTGTCCAGGTAGATCACCGGTCCTCCCGGTCGCGCTCGACCTCCGCCATCAGCGTGGAGAACGGGACGACCGGGATGCGCGGCGGGGGCTCCGCGGTCGAGGTGATCGGCGGCCGGATCCACCCCTGGCGGACGGCCTCGGCGAGCACGGCGTCCGCGAGCAGGGGGCTCCGGCCCTCGGGTGGTCGCAGCTCGGCGACCACCTTGTCGCGATCCGTGACGAGGACCGTCTCGCCGCCGGCCGCGAGCCGCACGTACTCGCTCAACTTGTCCTTGAGCGTCTTGATGCCGACCGCCCTCATGAGTCCCAAGGTAGCTTCCGGTGGCCACCTTGTCAAGCACGCGGGCCAGCACGCGGGGCAGGGCGGCCTCGGCGCGACGTGGTCGCTGCCGCCTGCCCTGCCGATGCGGCGCGCGCGGCCGAGAGGACGGCTCCGGCGAGGAGCGCGCGGGATCGCGGCGCGGATGATTCGCTGGGGGTTCCCGGAGCTGGTCGTCGCCCCTGGGACGACACCGGCCCTGCTGCCCCTGCTGCCACTACCTCGTCCCGGCCCCGGCCGGGGGATCCAGCGCCGAGCTTCCCTCGTACAGGGTGTCGGGGCACAGGTCCTGGCCGCCTGCCCACGCCACGGTCCCGAGGGAGACGCGGACCGCGCGGAAGCGGTCAGGGTCGGCCAACTCGCGGAAGACCCCGAACCGGAGGTAGGGCTTCACGTCGAAACGCCGACGCTCGCCGTTCGTGAACGTCACCTCGATCACGAAGTCGGCGAGCGGCTCGGCCGCGACCACGCGTGGATTCATCGGCTCACCTCAGCGGTTCCACCTGGAACAACGGCAACCCCTGGGTCGCGAGTTGCCAGTCCGCAAGAAGGTCCTCCCTGCGGAGTTCGATCCACGCCTGGACGAGACGCGCCTTGGGCTTCGGGAGTTCGCCCTCGAGCACATCGCCCGTCGTGACGTCGTAGACCGCCTCGTGCTCCTGGTAGCGGACGTGGACGTGAGGAGTGTGGTGACGCTTGGAATCCATGAAGTACATGCTGATCAGCAGCCCGTGGAACATGGAGATCACTGGCATCAGGCCCCTCCGCCGCGGGTCGCGTTCGGATCGCCGACCCTGTCCACGACGATGGTATTGTAGCTCGCGCGCAGCTCCCGAGCGAATGGTGCCGCGCCTTGGCAGCGGCCACCGGCCAACGGCTTGCAGAAGCCCCCTCCGGCATTCGGGGAGGTGGACAGGGTATCGGGCGGCCCGTACCCCCCGGTTATCCAGTCCTGATGTAGGAGTGTCGGGCTGGCGGTGCCGCGCGCCGGGCGTGCCCTGTCGGGAAACGGCGACCGC
>VGRB01000130.1 GCA_016875475.1 Deltaproteobacteria bacterium | reverse complement strand
GCCCGGGTCGGGAAGGCGGTGTACGCGTCTCGACGGGTGTCGCTCGGTCGGGACCCCCTACCGCGCGGGCCGGGCGACAGCGCGGCCGAGCGCGCCGCGCCGAGGCGCGGCGCGCTCGGCGGCCGCAAGGCGGCCGCGCAAGGGGGGTGGCCCGCGCCCCGCAACGCGGGGCGGCGGGCAGGGGGGCGCGCGGGACGACCCCCGAACGGGACATCGATGTCGCGGTGCCGATCTCGCGCAGGTGGCCCGCGCGCCGCAGGTGCCCGATTTCATTCGCCCCACGTCCTGGCACGCTCATCGCATGCGCGCAGACCCGGGTTCTGGAGGATGAACGATGACGAGACGGCTCGGTTGGATGGCGGTCGCGGTGATCGCCGGGTGCGCGGGGTGCGTGGAGGGGACGGACGACGTGCTGCCGGACCTGCCGCGGGAGGCGGACGACGTGCTGCCGGACCTGCCGCGGAAGGCGGACGACGCGGTCCCGGACCTCCCGCCGGACGGCGATGACGTGCAGCCCGAGGTCGCGGACGTGCAACCCGACGGGGACGACGTCCAGCCGGACGTGCTCCCGGAGATCGTGGACGTCCTGCCCGACGGGGACGACACGGCCCCGGACTGCGGGCCGACCCTCTGCATCGACTGCAGGTGCCAGTGCCGGAACGGCATGTGGCACACGTACGGCGGCTGCTTCGACGGGTGCGACACGATCCCCCCCGAGGTGAGGGACTGTTCGGCGGACTGCACGGACGTGTGCGGCGACGACGTCACGGGCAAGCCGTGCACGGGCCCGGACGAATGCGGCGAGGGCTACCTGTGCCTCGAGCACCCCTGCCCGAAGTGCGGCGTGCCTCCCCAGTCGGTCTGCGTCCCGGAGCCGTGCCCGATCGACGGCTGCTGGCTGCCCGGGCACTGCGGCGAGAACGAGCGGTGCGTGGGCGCGAGCATCATCGGCGGCGAGCTCGGCCAGTGCCTTGCGAACGTCGAGCCGCCGTACTGCTGGGAGTCGGCCGACTGCCCGGCGGGCGCATACTGCGACGAGGCGATCCACTGCCCGAAGTGCGTCGCGTGCGCGATGATGACGCACCCCGGGACGTGCAGGGCGGTCGAGGGCCAGGAGGCGGTCGTCCTGTGGGTCGAGGAGTCCATCTACTTCCCCGGCGAGCAGGTCGCGCCGTGGTGGTACAACCTGGCCGACGAGGTCGCGTACCTGAACGGGTGCGAGACGTTCTCGATCGAGCGGCGCGACGAGGACACCGGCGAGTGGGTGGACAAGGGTCCGCCCGCGGTCTGCGGCTGGGAGGGGATCGCGAGGAAGCTCGGCCCGGGCGACGCCCTCGCCGCGTTCGCCTTCGCCGCCCCGGCCGAGGGGCTCGCGGGCGGGTTCGGCTCCTACCGGCTCCGCGGGACGTACCGGACCGGATGTCTCGACGACAAGCCGTTGAGCCAATCCGAGTGCAAGGGCGGCCCGTTCGACGTGCTGAGCCCCGAGTACATGGTGGGCTACCCGATGTAGGACGCTCACTCGCCGTCGCCGCCGGCCTCGGCCAGCGCCTCCGTCAGCGCCAGGAAGATATCCAACCCCGTGGCGTCCGACACGCAGCCGCGGAGGTACCGGCAGACCCGGTACGCGCGGTCGCAGCACATGTCCGCGCCGCAGTCCGGGGTCGCGAGGCAGGGATCGAGCGCGATCTCGGGCGGCCTCGTGCCGCACGCGGCCGCCAGGACGGCGAGGGCGAGCACGACTGCGACGGCGGTGCGCCCGGGCATGGCGGTCATCCGAAACGGGGGGCAACGGCGGTTCGACGACGCGGCGGGACGGGTATTCCCGCGTCCGGACGGCGGACTACTTCCCGGGCGCGGGCGGCGCGGGCGGCGCGGGCGGGGCCGCGGCGGCCGCCGGGGGGGCAGGAGGCGCGGGCGGCGGCGCCGGAGGCGCGGGCGGCGCGGGCGGCAGCGCCTTCCTTGTCGCGGTGCCCTCGACGACCTTCCGGAACGCGTCCGCCTTGCCGGTCGGCGACATCTCGAACAGGACCGCGACCTCGCCCTCGGCCTGCACGCGGTACGTCAGGCGGAACGCCGGCTGGTCGCCGGACGCCGGGCTGTCGAAGACGAACGACTTCCCGTCCCTGGCGGGGGTGACCACGTACTTGATCGCGAGGCCCTCGTTGTCGAAGTAGTTGGCGCGGACCTCCCGGCCGACCGGGAACACGATCATCAGGTCCTCGTGCACGGCCGGCGCGGGCTGCCCCTCCTTCGCGGCGCCGACCAGGGCCTTGTGCTTGCGCACCAGGACCGCCGACCCGAGGTCCGGAAGGAACGTGAACACGCCGCTGACGGGGGCGCCGGGCCCCCCCGTGCCCTCCCACTCGCCGAGCAGGGGCTGCCACGCCGCCCAGCGCTCGGACGGGGGCGCCGCGACCGCCAGCGCGGGCGCGCACTGCGCGTCGTTCATCTTCGCCTTCTGCGCGAGCGCCTCCGGCGCCTGCGCGAGCACGAGGCCGAGCACGATGGCCACGGGAACCGCAATCCGACTCATCCAAGCCCCTCCGGTTTTGCAACCCTCCGCGAAGATATCCCCGCAAGGGCCGGCCGTCAAACGCCATCGACGCAGCCGCAACAGGACGTCGCGTTCGCGGACGTGCTCCGCGCCGCCAGGATGTTCGGCGTCACGAAGACGCCGGTCCTCGGCGTGGTCGAGAACATGGCCGGGTTCGTCTGCCCGTCGTGCGGCGCCGGGCACGCGGTCTTCGGCAAGGGCCGCATCGAGCGCCTCGCCGCCGCCGCGGGCGTCCCGTACCTCGGCGCGCTGCCGGTGGACGCCGACGTGTCCCCGCAATCCGACGCTGGGGTCCCGATCCTCGCCGCGCGCCCGGACGGACCCGCCGCTGCCGCCCACTCCAGGGTCGCATCGCCGGTCGCATCCGCGATCGGGGTGACGAGCTGCTCGACCCCCCTTTCCTGACGGGCTCCGGCAGCCCGTCGAATCTTCCTTGACACGTCCCCACCCCGATGCTAGACACGGCCAGCTTTCGCGCCATCCATTGGGCGGCCGGGGCCCCCGCGACGCCGAAGCCGCCCGGAGGCGCCCGGCGCAGCAGGACGGGGGCTGAACCAGCCGCCCTGGGGGCCGCGGATATGCGACCACCCCGGGAGAAACATGACGGGATTCGAGGATCAAATCCGGAGCGCAGAGGTCCTGAAGGCCGGACTGGTGGACCTCGATGCGACGTGGTTCATCCAGATCGCGGTGTTGGGGACCCTGTACGTCATCCTCCGCTACGCGTTCTTCAAGCCGTACATCGCGGTCCTGAAGCGGCGCGACGAGTCCACGCGCGGCTTGCGGGCACGCGCGGTCGCGATCGCCGAGGAGGCGAGGAGGCTCGAGGCGTCGCTCGCGACGCGCCTGACCGAGGCGCGCGCCGAGGCGGTCCTGGCGCGCCGCCGGCTCGCCGACGAAGGCGCACGGCTTCGCGACGAGATCCTCGGCCGCGAGCGGGCCCGGGTGCAGGCCGAGCTGGCGCGGGAGATGGAGGCGCTGGCCGCGCAGCGGCGCGAGCTGGACAAGCGCGCGGACGCGGTCGCCTCCGAGCTGGCCGCCATGATCGAGTCCCAGGTCCGGCAACCCGAGGGGGTGGCGCGATGACGTCGGCGTCCGTCCGCCGCGTGGCGACCTGGCTGTTCCTGGCGCTCGCATTCCCGCTCCGGGCGCTCGCCGAGGCCGAGGCCGGGCGCGGGGCCGAGGCGGCCCACCACGGACCCGACTGGGCGACGCTCGGCAAGTACGGCTTCGCCTTCGCCGTCGTGTTCGTGGCGCTCGTGTGGTTCGTCGGCCCGGTCCTGCGCAAGCACTACGCCTCGCGCCACGACGAGGTGAAGGCGGACATCGAGGAGGCGGCCGCCGCCCACCGCGAGGCCGAGGCACGCCTGAAGGCCGCCGAGGAGCGCCTTGCCCACCTGACCGAAGAGACCGGGCGGTTGATGGCCGAGTTCCGCGGCCTCGGCGAGGCGGAGCGCGACGCGCTGGCCCGCCAGGGCGCCGTGCTCGCGCAGAAGGTCCGCGACGAGATGGACTTCAGCCTGAGCCAGGCCGTCAAGATGGCCCGGACCGAGCTGGCCCAGTCCGTGGTGGAGCGCGCCTTCGCGCTCGCCGAGCAGCGGGTCGCCGCCGAGGCAAGGGGCCCGGTGCGCGACGCGCTCGTCGAGAAGGTGGTCGAAGGCATCACCGCGAAGAAGGGGGCCTGATGCCCACGATCGACATCGCCGCCCGCCGCTATGCGGTGGCCCTGCTCGAGGTGGCGACCGAGAGTGGCGTCGCGGACCGCTGCCTCACCGACCTGACCGCGTTCCAGCGCGAGATCGCCCGGATCCCGGAGCTGCGCGACGTGGTCAACAACCCGTCCATGCCCCGCGAGGTCACTGCCAAGGCCGTGGACGCCGTCGCGAAGATGATGCGGATCCACGAGGTCTCGGCCGCCTTCCTGGGCGTGCTCGCGTCGCGGCGCCGCCTCGGCGGCCTGTCCCTGGTCCTCGCCGCCTGCGCGGAGGAGCAGGACCGGCGCGCCGGCCGCGCGCGGGGCGAGCTGGTGTCGGCCGGGGCGATCTCGCCGGTGCAGCTCGGGCGCGTGCGCGAGGCGATCGGCAAGGCAGTCGGCAGGAACCTGGTCCTGACCCAGCGCCTGGACCCGTCGCTCGTCGGCGGCCTGCGCGTCACGGTCGGCGACCGCGTCTATGACATGTCCGTGCGGGCGTACCTGGATTCGCTCCGAACGCACCTGCTGGAGAGTCGTTGATGGAACTGCGCGTCGAAGAGGTCACCGAGGTCCTGAAGCGGGAGATCCGCGAGTACGGCCGCAAGGTCGAGGTCCGCGAGAAGGGGACCGTCATCTCGACCGGCGACGGCATCGCGCGCGTCTACGGCCTGTCCGGCGCCATGGCCGGCGAGCTGCTGGAATTCCCGCATGACGTCCGCGGCATCGTGCTCAACCTCGAGGAATCGAACGTCGGCGTCGCCCTCTTCGGCGAGGCCACGAAGATCCGCGAGGGCGACGAGTGCCGCCGGACCGGCCGCATCGCCGAGGTGCCGGTGGGCAGGGCGGTCGTCGGCCGCGTGCTGAACGCGCTCGGCCAGCCGATCGACGGGCTCGGGCCGGTCGAGGCGACGGAGACGCGGCGCATCGAGATCAAGGCCCCGGGCATCGTCGCGCGCCAGGGCGTCAAGGAGCCGCTCCAGACCGGCCTGAAGGCCGTCGACGCGATGACGCCCATCGGGCGCGGCCAGCGCGAGCTGATCATCGGCGACCGCCAGACCGGCAAGACGGCCGTGGCGATCGACACGATCATCAACCAGAAGGACACGCACTCCGGGCCGCACCCGGTGTTCTGCTTCTACGTGGCCATCGGCCAGAAGCAGTCCACGGTCGCCCAGGTCGGGGACAAGCTCAGGAAGTTCGGGGCCATGGACTACACGACCGTCATCTCGTCCACCGCGGCCGAGATGGCGCCGATGCAGTTCATCGCGCCGTACTCGGGCGTCACGATGGGCGAGTACCTGCGCGACAACGGCGGGCACGCCCTCCTGATCTACGACGACCTGTCGAAGCACGCGGTCGCGTACCGCCAGCTCTCGCTGCTGCTGCGCCGCCCGCCGGGCCGCGAGGCGTACCCGGGCGACGTCTTCTACCTGCACTCGCGACTGCTGGAGCGGGCCGCCAAGATGAGCGACAAGCTCGGCGGCGGGTCCCTGACCGCGCTGCCGGTCATCGAGACGCAGGCCGGCGACGTGTCGGCCTACATCCCGACGAACGTCATCTCGATCACGGACGGCCAGATCTACCTGGAGACGGACCTGTTCTACAAGGGCGTCCGACCGGCCATCAACGTCGGCATCTCGGTCTCCCGCGTCGGCGGCGCCGCGCAGGTCAAGGCGATGAAGAAGGTCGCCGGGTCGCTGCGGCTCGACATGGCCCAGTACCGCGAGATGGCCGCGTTCGCGCAGTTCGCGACGGACCTCGACAAGTCCACGCGCCGCCAGCTCGACAAGGGCGCGAGGCTCGTCGAGCTGCTTAAGCAGCCTCAGTTCAAGCCGCTCCCGGTCGAGAAGCAGGTCCTGATCCTGTTCGCGGGCACCGCGGACGAGGGCTTCCTGATGGACGTACCGGTCTCCGCGGTCGGCCGCTTCGAGACCGAGATGTACGAGTTCTTCGACTCCCGGCGCCCCGAGCTGCTCGCCGAGATCCGCGAGAAGCGGGACATCTCGGCGGAGCTGCGGCCGAAGCTGGCCGCGGCCGTCAACGAGTTCAAGGGGTTCTTCAAGGTCGAAGGCTAGCGGGCGGGGATCGATGGCGACTCTCAAGCAGATCCGCCGGCGCCTCGCGAGCGTCAAGAGCACGCAGAAGATCACGCGTGCGATGAAGCTCGTCGCGGCCGCCAAGCTGCGGCGCGCCCAGGAGAACATGATGCGGGCGCGGCCGTACGCGCGCCGCATCCGCGACGTGATCCGGGACGTGGCCGAGCACGTGGACCGCGAGGCCCACCCGATGCTCCAGGTGCGGCCCGAGAAGAAGGCGCTCCTGGTCGTCATCACGTCCGACCGAGGGCTGTGCGGCGCGTTCAACTCGAACATCAACCGCCGCGCCGAGCGGTACCTGAAGGGCGGCGAGGGCGGCCACGAGGAGGTCGGGCTCGCGCTGCTCGGCCGCAAGGGCCGCGACTACTTCCGGCGCCGCCCGCAGTACACGGTCCGCAAGGAGTACATGGAGGTCCTGTCGGACCCCACGTCAGAGCGGGCCGCGGCGATCGGACGCGAGGTGGTGGCCGAGTTCATCGACGGCGGCCTCGACGCGGTCTACCTCGTCTACAACGAGTTCAAGTCCGCGATCTCGCAGCGGGTCACGGTCGAGCGGCTGCTGCCGATCGTGCGCGACCGCGACGGCGACGGCGACACGGACGCGGCCGACGCGGCGCAAGCCGCCGACGGGATCGAGTTCGCCTACGAGCCGGGGCGCGGGCAGGTCCTCGAGGCGATGCTCCCGCTGTACGTGAACGTGCGCGTCTATTTCGCGGTGCTCGAGTCGCTCGCGGCCGAGATGGCGGCGCGCATGACCGCGATGGAGTCCGCGACGAAGAACGCGGGCGAGATGATTTCCAGGCTGACGCTCCAGTACAACAAGGCCCGGCAGGCCACGATCACGAAGGAGATGCTGGAGATCGTTACCGGGGCCGAGGCGTTGAAGGGGTAGGGTCGGGAACGGACACGGACACGGGCACGAGAGAGCCCGTGGGACGAGAACCGGAGGAAGCAATGGCGGCGGCAACGGGCGACGGAGTCATCACCCAGGTCATCGGGCCCGTGGTGGACGTTCGGTTCCCCCCGGGGACGCTCCCCGAGATCCTGACGGCGCTGCGGGTGTCGAACCCGGCCATCAGCGACAAGCCGGACAACCTCGTGCTGGAGGTCGCCCAGCACACGGGCGAGTCCACGGCGCGCTGCGTGGCCATGGACTCGACGGACGGCCTGGTCCGCGGGATGGCCGTCAGGAACACCGGCAAGCCGATCCTGATCCCGGTCGGCAAGGCCACGCTGGGCCGCATCATCAACGTGATCGGCGAGCCCGTGGACGAGGCGGGGCCGGTGAACGCCGAGAAGTTCTACCCGATCCACCGCGAGCCGCCGTCGTTCCTCGACCAGGACGTGACGGTCCGCCAGATGGAGACGGGCATCAAGGTCATCGACCTGCTGGAGCCCTACCCGCGCGGCGGCAAGGTCGGCCTGTTCGGCGGCGCCGGCGTCGGCAAGACCGTCGTCATCATGGAGCTGATCCACAACATCGCGACGCACCACGGCGGCGTGTCCGTGTTCGGCGGCGTGGGCGAGCGCACCCGCGAGGGCAACGACCTCTGGACCGAGATGAAGGAGTCCGGGGTCATCGAGCGCACCGCGCTGGTCTATGGCCAGATGAACGAGCCGCCGGGCGCCCGAGCCCGCGTCGGCCTGTCCGCGCTGACCGCCGCGGAGTACTTCCGCGACGAGGAAGGCCAGGACGTGCTCCTGTTCATCGACAACATCTTCCGCTTCACCCAGGCGGGATCCGAGGTGTCGGCGCTGCTCGGCCGCATCCCGTCCGCGGTCGGCTACCAGCCCACGCTGTCGTACGACCTGGGCGAGCTGCAGGAGCGCATCACGTCCACCCGCAAGGGGTCCATCACGTCGGTCCAGGCCATCTACGTCCCGGCCGACGACCTGACCGACCCGGCGCCTGCGACCACGTTCGCGCACCTCGACGCGACCACGGTCCTCTCGCGCCAGATCTCCGAGCTGGGCATCTACCCGGCCGTGGATCCGCTGGACTCCACGTCGCGCATCCTGGATCCCCTCGTCGTCGGCGAGGACCACTACCGCACGGCGCGCCGCGTGCAGCAGGTCTTGCAGGAATACAAGGACTTGCAGGACATCATCGCGATCCTCGGCATGGACGAGCTGTCCGAGGACCAGAAGCTGGTCGTGTCCCGCGCCCGCAAGATCCAGCGCTACCTGTCGCAGCCGTTCTTCGTTGCCGAGCAGTTCACCGGGCGGCCGGGCAAGTACGTCAAGGTCGATGACACGGTGCGCGGCTTCAAGGAGATCCTCGAGGGCAGGCACGACGACCTGCCCGAGCAGGCGTTCTACATGGTCGGCGCGATCGAGGAGGCCCGCGAGAAGGGCGAGCAGATGCTGAAGCAGGGGTAGGCGGGCACGGGCACGGACACGGGCTCGGACACGGGCACGGACACGACGGGCACCAAGGGGAGCGGGACATGAAGCTGGACGTTGTCACCCCCCAGGGAGCGAAGGTCAAGGACGTCGAGGTCCGCGAGGTCACGCTCCCCGGACTGCTCGGCGAGATGGGCGTGCTGCCCGGTCACGAGGCCATGATCGCCGCGCTCGGCATCGGTCCCATGGTCCTGGAGACCCCGGCGGGCCGCGAGACGTTCGCGCTCGCGAGCGGGTTCGTCGAGGTCCTCGGCGACCGCGTCAGCGTGCTGGCCGAGACCTGCGAGCGCTCCGACGAGATCGACGTGACGCGCGCCAAGGCCAAGGTCGACGAGGACGTCCGCCGCCTCCACGACGTCCACCCCGTCGAGGGCGAGGCATACAACGTCCTCGCCGCCTCCCTGAAGAAGGCCGAGACCCGCGTCCGCGTGGCGGGCGGGAAGTAGCGCGGCCCTTCCGGGTTCCCGCAGATCACCCTGTCCACCCTGGTTTACGCGGCATCGGGTGCCTGGTTCGGCACCCCCGGGAACGGCGACGAACACCGGACGGCGGCTGCGCGGGGGCGCCTCGTTCAGAGAGCGCAGGCCGCGAGCGCGATCCCGCCGCCGAGGTCCGCCGCCTGGCCGCTCCCGTTGTTGCCCCAGCAGGCGACGTTGCCGGCGCCGGTGACGACGCAGGTCTGGTAGGCGCCGACCGCGAGACCGGACGCCGCCTCGGTCGCCAGGTCGGCGGCCTGCCCGTACGCGTTCGAGCCCCAGCAGTCCACGTTGCCGCTCCGCAGCAGCGCGCAGGTGTGGCCGTAGCCCGCAGCCACCGCTGCCGCGTCGCCGCCGTTGTAGTCCGCGGCCTGCCCGCTCGCGTTCGAGCCGTAGCAGTCGATGTTCCCGCTCGCGCGAAGCACGCACGTCTGGAGATAGCCCGCGGACACGCCCACCGCGTTGCCGAGGTTCCAGTCCGCCGCCTGGCCGTGCACGTTCCAGCCCCAGCAGTCCACGTTCCCGTTCGCCTTGACGACGCACGTGTGGTACCAGCCGGCAGCCAGCGCCACCCCGTCGCCCCCGGCGTAGTCCGCAGACTGGCCGTACTGGGCGCTCCCCCAGCAGTCCACGTTGCCGCTCGCCAGCAACGCGCACGTGTGGTAGCCGCCGACCGCCAGGCCGACCGCGTCGCCGACGTTGTAGTCCGCGGCCTGGCCGCTCGTGTTCAGCCCCTGGCAATCCACGTTCCCGGAGGCGGTCAGGACGCACGTGTGGAACACGCCGGCCTCGACCGCGACCCCGCCGCCGAGGTTCCTGTCCGCGGCCTGGCCGTACGTGTTGCTGCCCCAGCAGTCCACGTTCCCGTTCTGGAGCACCGCGCACGTGTGGAAGCCGCCGCCGGCCACGCGCGGCAGCCGCTTCTCGCAGAACGACGGGGCGTTCGGACAGAACGGGTGCGCCGCGCCCCAGGAGCCGTCGTTCCGGCAGGCGAGGGAGCCGACCGCGGTACAGGTAGCCACGTCGGTCTCGCCGAAGTCCGCGACCTGGTCGTTGCAGTCGAAAAGGACCCCGTCCTGGCAGAGGATCGACCCGTCGAACTCGCCGCTCGGCAGCTCGCCCTCGCCGTAGGCGCACGGGGTGCCGGGCTCCAGCCCGCCCGTCTTCGCCGCCATGGCGACCGGCTCGACCACCTCGCTCCCCCAGGTCTCGCCTCCCCCCACCTCCGCCGCTCCCGGCGGGGCGGTCTGCCCGCCGCACCCGACCGGCACCGACAACGCAGCCCCCACCAGGACGACGAAGGACTCCCGGCGTACACTCCTCCACGACATGACCGAACCTCCGAAAGGTGGCGTCCGGATGGTACCACTACCAGGCGCGCAGGCAAGCGGCCTGACGGAACCACGTGAACTGATTGGCCTTCCTCGCCAAGACGGCAGCATCGCGCCCCACGTGCCCACTCCCGGGAAGCCCTGGCCGGCACCTCCCCGGACGACCCTCGCGGGGCCCCTCCGTCCCGACCCGACTCCGTCCCGACCCGACTCCGTTCCGACCCGACTCCGGCCCGACTCCGTTCCGACCCCGATTCGCGGCGGTCCGGCCCGAAAACGCCGCGGCCGCGCTGCCGTGGGAGAGCATTCCGCGCCGTCGCCCGGCCCGCACGGCAGGCCGTCCCTTGACCGGACAAGGTCCACTGAGGCCCGACCTTGCCGCCGGTCGCGCAGTCGCTTATCATTCCCCCCAGCTTTTCCCGGCACCTGCCGCCAGGAGGTCAGACGTGGAGTACGTATCGGTCGAGTCGGTGTTCAACGACGGTCTCGCCGCCCGCATCGCCAAGAACCCGGCCCGCGCCCAGAAGATCGGCGGCGTCTTCGAGTTCGTCATCGAGGGCGACGGCGGCGGCACCTGGACCCTCGACCTGAACGCGCCCGAGCTGAAGGCCGGCAAGGCCGAGAAGATGAACGTGCGGATCCGCATCCAGGCCGCGGACTTCCTCGAGGTCGCGAACGGCAGGATGAACGAGATGTCGGCCTTCACGCGCGGCAAGCTGAAGGTCGAAGGGAACATCGCGATGGCCCTGAAGCTCCGCGACGTCATGAGCGACGCGGGCTGGTAGACCGTCCCCCGGCAGCCGCGAGGGCAGAAGCGTGAAGCCGCTCTCCGGTATCCGCATCGTCGATCTGACGCGCCTCCTCCCCGGCCCGCTCGCGACGCTGCTGCTGTCCGACCGGGGCTCCGAGGTCATCAAGGTCGAGGAGCCGCCGGCCGGCGACCCGCTCCGCGCGTTCCCCCCGCTGGTGGACGGCACCGCCGCCCTGTTCCACGCCCTGAACCGCGGGAAGCGCTTCGTCGCGCTCGACCTGAGGCGCGACGCGCACCGCGAGCGGCTGCTCCGGATCCTGGCCGACGCCGACTGCCTCGTGGAGGGCTTCCGCCCGGGCGTCATGGCGCGGCTCGGGCTGGACCCGTCCGACCTCGTGGCCCGCTTCGAGCGGCTGACCGTGGCGCGCATGTCCGGGTTCGGCGCTCACGGTCCCTGGGCCGATCGCGCCGGCCACGACCTCGGCTACCTGGCGCTGACCGGGGCGCTCGATCGGGCGCCGGCCCCGCACCCGCTGCCCGTGCAGGTCGCGGACGTGGGGGGGGCCATGCTCGCGGTGATCGCCCTGCTCGGCGCGCTGCTCGGTCGTGTGCGCGGGCGGCCCGCGGACCGCATCCTGGACGTGCCGCTGCTGGACGGGGCGATGATGTTCGCGTTCCCGCCGCACGCCCGCGAGGCCGCGGGGGACGACGTCTCGCCGGGCTCGGGCCTGCTGGAGGGCGGCCTGCCCACGTACCGGATGTACGCCGACGCCGAGGGCCGGCACGCCGCAGCGGCGGCGCTCGAGGCGGGACCGGTCGCCGCGCTCGCCGCGTTCGCGGGGGGGACCGGTGTCGAGGCGATCGCCGCGGCGTTCTCGCGGGTCTCCGCCCTGGACCTGTCCGCGGCCGGGCGGCTCCCACCGTCGGTCGAGCCGGTGCTGTCGATGCGCGAGGCGCGCGAGCATCCCGCGGTGCGTGCGCGCGGCCTGTTCCGGCGCATGGACCTGCCCGGCGGCCGCGGGATCGACCTCCCGATCACGCCGTTCGCCGCGCGCGACGAGGTCCCGCCCGGGCCGTGGGCCCGTCCAGTCGGTGCCGACGACGCAACCGTATCCGTTTGACACACCAAGAGGATCTGTATCACCCGTATCGTTTCAATACATCGCCATGATTGGTCCGGGTTTCAGGCTTTGCTTTCCGTCTGTTCCCGAGCAGCGTCCCGCGCAGGCGTCCCGCCCGTCGCCGGTGGTGCGTTTCGTCGTGATACATAGGGGCATTCGAGCCCTCCGACTGCAAACCTAGCACTTCCGGGCACTTGCGCCTCTGGCACGGTTGCTGCAGACCAGTTCGCCCGGTGG
>VGRB01000129.1 GCA_016875475.1 Deltaproteobacteria bacterium | reverse complement strand
TGGCCGCGGGGGATGACCGCCCCGAGCTGGTGGAGCCGCACCTGGCCGCGCTGGTGGCCGCCTCCGCGGTCCCGGACGCGCCGCCGGCCGTGCTCGCGCGATGCTGCTCGCGGCTGGTCTCGGCCCTGGACGGCCCGGCCGAGGCGTACGACCTGGTGCTGGCGGCCCGGCTGGTCGCCTCGATCGCGGATCGGCTGGAGCCCGCCGCCGCGGCGGCCCTGCTCGATTCCGTGCGGTCGCGGGTCGCGGACCCCGCGGTGCTCGACGCGACCGCCCGCGTGATGGAGCGCACCGGCCGGGCGCCGGAGGCGGCGGCGCTCCGCACCCGGGCGCTCTCGCTGTCAGCGGCCGGCGACGCGGTCGGCCTGCTGGAGGCCATGGTGGAGTCAGCGACCGCGGCGGGGCTCGGGGAGATCGCCCCGGGGTGGCTCGAGGAGGTCCTGCGCGCGTGCGACGGCGGCCTGTTCGGCTCCGAAGGGGCCGCGATCCGGCACCGCGCGCTGCTCGCGCTGGCCTCGGTGCTGGCCCTCTCCGAAGGCACGCGCGCCCGCGCCCGCGAGGTCGTCCGGGGCGAGCTGGACCGGACGCCCGCGGACCGCGAGGCCCTGGACCTGCTCGTCGCGATCGCCGGCACCGGGCGCGAGGCGTCGGAGGCGGCCTCCCGGCTCCGGGCCGCCGCGGCGTCGTGCAGGGGGCAGGAGGCGGCCGACCTGCTCGCCCGGGCCGCGGCGATCCATTCCGGCCTCGGGCTCAGGCGACAGGCCGCGACGTACCTCGAGGAGGCGCTCGCCGCGGTGCCGGGCGACCGGCGGGTCGCGGACCTGCTGGACGCGGCATACGGCGAGGCCGGGCTCGCGGAGGAGAGGCGGGCCCTGGCGGCGCGGAGGCTCGCGGCCGCGGCCGCGCCCGAGGAGCGCGTCGGGCTGCTTTCGACCGCGGCCCGCCTGGCCGCGGAGGCGGGCGATCTCGAGGCGGCGGGCGGGGCGCTCGCCGAGCTGCTGGAGCTTGACCCCGGGGACCGCGACGCGCTCCGGTCCGCGAGGGACCTCCTCGCCCGAGCCGGGGGCCCGGCCCGGCTGGCCGCGGTGCTCCGGGACCTGGACGGGTCCGCGCCCGCGCCGCCGGACGCGCCCGCCCTGGTCGCCTCCGCCGAGCGTGCGCTCGGGCAGGGGGACCTCGGGGCCGCGACGGCCCTGCTGGAGATGGCGGTCGTGCTGGACCCGGACGCGTCCGGGGCGCGCGCGCTGCTCGCCGGCGCGTACCGGGCCTCGGACCGGCCGGACCTGGCGGCGGCGCTGGAGGGATGACGTGAAGCTCAATCGGCTGCACGCGCTGGTGCTCGCGTTCCTGGTCCCGGCCCGGGGCGCCGCGGCCGCGGAGCCGGAGGCGATCCTGGTGCTCGACGGCGCCCCGCCGGACCAGGCGGCGGCCGGCCGCTCGCTGCGAGCGGTCGCGGCCCAGGTCAGGGACTCGTGGCGGGTCGTTCCGGCGACAGGCGCGATCGAGCTTGCGATGACGGACGCGACGTGTTCGGCCGAGGCCGCGGGCCGCACGGTGCCCCCTCTCGTGTCGAAGCTCCGCGAGGCGCAGCACCTGTTCTTCGTCGAGACCGCGGTCGAGGACGCGACCGAGGCGCTCGCGGCCGCGCTCCAGCCGCTGCTCGACCATCCGTGCCTTCTCGCCCGGCTCGGGGAGGCCCGGTCCGAGGCGGCCGCGGGCGCGGTCCTGCGGCTGCACCTCGGCGAGGGGAGGCCCGAGAAGGCGGCCACGCTGGCGCGGCGCCTCGCGCTGGCGTTCCCCCGGGCCGAGATCTCCGCGGTCGACGTGCCGCCGGAGGTCGGCCGGTTCCTCGACGGGATCCGGTCGGACCTGGAGTCGGTCTCCACCACGCTGACGGTCGGGGCGGTCCCGGCGACCGCGGCGGGCGGGGCGTCGCTGGTCGTGGACGGCCGGAAGATGCCTGGAGGAGCGCCGTGGTCCGTGCCGGTGCCCGCTGGCACGCACGAGGTCACGGTGCTCCAGCCGGGCGGCGGCGCGGTCACCCGGAGGGTCGTGACCGGCGACCGGCCGACCTCGGTCGAGTTCGACCTGGTCCTGGCGGGCGCGCTCGTCGCGGGCCCGGAGAGCAGCCTCGTGCTGCTCCCGGAGCCGTCGCGGCCGGACGCCCCGGCCGTGTGCCGCCGCGTCGCCGAGGTCACCGGCCGCACCGTGCTGCTGGTGCGCGATGCCGGCGGCGCCGCGTCGGTCGCGGCAGTGCCGCCCTCGGGAGCGGAGCGTCCGGACCTGATCCGCATGGCCCCGTCCGGGGACGGGTTCGACCTGACCGTGGCCAGGGACGCGCCGTTCCTGCGCCGCGCGCCGTGGCCCTGGCCGTGGGTGGCGGCGGGAACCGCGGCCGGGGCGCTCGCCGCGGCGGTCGCGCTGAACGTGACGGCGAACCAGGCCGCGCGGGACGTGAATGCCGGGGCGAACCGCGTGTCCGAGCAGCGGTCGTTGAAGGCGGGCGCGATCGCCTGCTACTCGATCGCGGCGGCGGGCGCCACGGCGGCCGCGCTCCTGTGGGTCTTCCGTCCCCCGCCCCGGACCACCTTCCACGTCGGTCCCACGGCCGGAGGCTGGTCCCTGGGCCTCGCCCACTCCTTCTGAAGTCGACCCCGTACCCGCGCCCGCCCGCTCCGGCCTCGGGCCGCGCACGCCCAGGGAGGTCGCGGCGTGTCGCGCAGCGCCACCGCGGCGCGGCCCGCCGTGATGAATGGACGGCCGTGCGCGGGCGGGGGTCTCCCGGAAGGGATTGTGCGGAAGGGCCGCGCGGTGCCCGAACCCGCACCCGAACCCGAGCCCGTACCCGTGCCCGTACCCGTGCCCGTACCCGCGCCCGCCCTCCCCATCCTCCGACCCACCCCGCGGAACCCCCCGAGGCCACGATCCGCGCGACCGCGCCGGGCCTATCGATTTGCACCCACCGAGCCGAATGCCTATATTGGGAACGGAGGCGCTCGAGGAAGCATGATGTTCGACGTCTTCATCATCCAGCGGATCCGGGATGAGGAGGAACGTCGCCGCCGCGACGATGCGAACCGGCCGCGCCTCGAGGTTCCGCTTCCGGATCGCCCGGAAGAGGAGCCCGTCGAGACCGAGCCCGTCGCCGCCGAACCGCGGGGCGTCCTGATCATCGACGGGGACGAGGAGTAGCCTCCCGCCGCCGCCGGTCCCTCATCTTCCATACATGCGTGGCGAGGCCGGGACGGAGAGGTCCCAGACCTGGAACCCCGCGTAGTCGAAGGCGACGTAGAGGCGGTCGCCCACGACCGCCACGCGGGCCGCCGCCGAGTCGGGTCCGCGCGTGGACGACACCACCCGCGGCCCCGCGCGCGGGTCCGACAGGGACACGACCTTGAAGCCCGCGGTGCCGTCGGCAACGACCAGCCCGGCGCCGCCGCGGTGCACGGCCACGCCCCGCGCGATGTCGTCGGTCGGAAGGGTCCACGCGACCTTCGGCTGCGGAGCCAGCGCGATTGCGGTCGCGCCGCCGGTCCCCCCCGCGACGAAGGCCGTATCGCCGTGGACCGCGATGTTGCGGGCCTGGCCCGGGATCGCGATCCGGGCGACCGGCTTCGGGCGAGCGGGGTCGGACAGCTCGAACACCCCGACGCCCGCGCGGTCCTCAGCGGTCAGGAGCCGGCGGCCTGCGACCGCGACGCCGCGGGCGTAGTCGGTCGTGTCGATCCGGCCGATCTCCTTCGGCTTCCTCGGGTCGGACAGGTCGAGCACGGCGATGCCCATGGACCCGTCCGCGAGGAAGCCGAACGTGTCGAGGAACGCGATCTCCATGGCGGAGCCGGGCGTGTCCAGGCGGCCGACCTCGCGAGGCCGCCCCGGGTCGGACACGTCGACCGCGAGCAGGCCGTACGGCCCCGCGCAGACCCAGGCGGTGGGTCCGCGAAGGGCGGCGGACACCACCGACCCGGGCACCTCCATCTCTCCCGTCCGGACCGGCTTCGCCGGGTCCGTCATGTCGTAGGTCACGAGCCCGATCTCGAACGAGGCGAGCATGACGGGGCCCGACGGGTCCAGGTGGTAGACGCGCTTCCGCAGCTCCGCCTTCGGGTCCTGCGGCCGTCCGGCCGCGGTCTGCGCCGAGGCGGACCGGCACGGCCCGGCGAGCAGGACGGACAGCGCCACCAGCCCGGCCGCGACCACGACGACGAGCCGCCACGGGAACCTCGGCGCGGGCTCCTCCCGCTCCGCGTCGCGCCGGATCGCGGCCAGCTTCATCATCAGCTCGGCCATTTCCGGGGGCTCCCTCGTTTCCGGGGGCTCCTTCTTCTCTTCCATCTCACGACCTCGCGAGCGCCGCGGCCTGGGCCTCGAACAGCCGCCTCGCGCCGTCCAGCCCCAGCCGCACGATCCGGTCCAGCGTCTCGATCCCGAACGGCTCGCTCTCGGCCGTGCCCTGCACCTCGACCAGCCGGCCGTCGTCCGTGAACACCAGGTTCGTGTCCACGTCCGCGTGCCGGTCCTCGGAGTAGTCCGGGTCGAGCAGGGGCTCGCCGCCCGCGACCGCGACCGAGACCGCGCACACGCGCCGCCGGATCGGGCTCGCTGCGAGCTTCCCCTCCGCGACCAGCCGCCGGCACGCAAGCTCCAGCGCCACCATCCCGCCGGTGATGCTCGCGCACCGGGTCCCGGCGTCGGCCTGGATCACGTCGCAGTCCACCGTCACGAGGCGCTCGCCGAGCGCGTCGAGGTCGATCGACATCCGGAGCGCCCGGCCGACCAGCCGCTGGATCTCCTCGGCGCGGCCCTTCTGGACCCGCGGCACGCGCGTGCCGGACGACCCCGGCAGCATCGAGTATTCCGCCGTGACCCAGCCGCGCCCTTTTCCCGCGAGCCAATCGGGCACCTTGTCCGACACGCTCGCGGCGCAGAGCACCACCGTGTGGCCGCAGCGGATCTGGACCGAGCCGTGCGGGTCGCGCTGCACGCCGATCGCGATCCCGATCGGGCGAAGCTCCTCCGGCGCCCTTCCGTCCGCCCTTGTCCCGCTCATGAACTTCTCCCGTCCAGCGCGGCGACGAGCGCCGCGAGATCCGCCGCGAGCTCCGCCTCGACCGAGATCCCGAGTCCCGGCACCTCGACCCGCAGCGCGTGCAGCGCGAGCCGCGGCGCCGCTTGCCCCGCGGACCGGCCGTAGACGGGGTCCGCCAGGATCGGCGCGCCGGCGTACCGCAGGTGGACGCGCACCTGGTGCTGGCGCCCGGTCCGGGGCGAGACCTCGACGAACGCGACGGGGCCGTCCGAGGTGACCCAGCGCCTCAGTACCCGGTACCCGGTCGCGGAGGGGAGGCTGCCCGGCTCGCCCGGGCTCGCCGGCCTCATGCGCCCGCGCCTCGCCGCGTGCAGCGGCACGTCGATCACGCCCTCCTCCGGCGACGGCATGCCGTCCGTCAGGGCCAGGTACGTCTTGTGGACACCGCCGGACTCGAACGCCATGGACAGCGCCCGGTGGGCCGCGGCGTTCCGCGCGAACAGCAGCACCCCGGAGGTGTCGCGGTCGAGCCGGTGCACGACCAACAGCCGCTCGCCCCGGGCCCGCTCCAGCGCGTGCCAGAGGCTCGCGCCGGGGTCCTCGCCGCGCGCAGGGATCACGACGACGCCCGGCGGCTTCGCGACCGCGATCGCGTCGGGCGTATCGAGCAGCAGCGGCGCGTCCATCCCGCGGAGGATAGCACGCTACAATGCCGGGACTCACGGCCAGGGGAGGCCGCCCGGGTGAAGCGGATCGCGCTGGTGTTCGTCGAGCGTCGCTACAACCGGGCGGGCGTCGCGGTCCTGACCGGGGCGGTCGAGCAGTCCGCGGTCGCGGACGCGGTCGAGGTGACGTTCGCGCCGTTCCGGGGCGGCGCGCCCGAGCTGCCGGCGGCGGACCTCGTGGTCGCGGCCTTCTCGTTCCCGAGCGCGGCCGCGCCGGACGCGGCCCGGGACCTCGCCGCGGTCCGCGAGCGGGCGAAGGGGCGCGACCTCGTGGCGGTCGCGGGCGGCCCGCACCCGTCGGGCGACGTCTCGGGCACGCTCGGGCTCGGCTTCGACCTCGCGATCGCGGGCGAGGGCGAGGAGGCGTTCCCGGACCTGCTGCTCCGGCTCGCCGAGGACCGTCCGATCGACGACGTGCCGGGGCTCGCGCGCCTGGAGGACGGCCGCGTCGTCGCGAACCCGCCGCCGCGGCCCGTGGACCTCGACCGCTTCCCGCCGTTCGCGCCGATCCACCGGCGGAACGCCGCGTTCGAGCTGTCTCGCGGCTGCGCCCACGCGTGCCGCTACTGCCAGGTCTGGTCGCTGTTCGGGCCGCGGCTGCGGCACCGCGGCCTCGACGCGCTCGTGTCCGCGGCCGGGCGCGCGCGGGCGAACGGGATGCGCGACCTGCGCTTCGTGTCGCCGGACGCCTTCGCGTGGGGATCGGCGGACGGCCGCACGCCGGACCCGGCGCGCGTCGAGGCCCTGCTGCGGGCCGTCTCGGGCATCTTCGGGCCCGCCCACGTCCACTTCGGGTCGTTCCCGGCCGAGGTGCGGCCCGAGTCGGTCACGCCGGAGATGGTCGGGCTCGTGCGCGCGTACTGCTCGAACGACAACGTGGTCTTCGGCCTCCAGTCCGCGAGCCCGGCCATGCTCCGCCGCATCGGCCGGGGCCACGGCATCGACGAGGTCTTCCGCGCGGTCGAGGTCGTGCGCGCGGCGGGGCTACGGCCGATCGTCGATTTCATCTGGGGACTTCCGGGCGAGACGGCGGCGGACCGCGCCGCGAACCGGTCCGCCATGGAGCGCCTGGTCGCGGCCGGCGCGACGGTGCACTCGCACGCGTTCATGCCGCTGCCCGGGACGCCGTTCGCGGGCGAGCGGCCCGGGCGCGTGGACGCGGACACGACGGCGTTCCTGGAGGCGCTGGCCGGACGGGGTCGCCACATCGGCGGGTGGAAGACGCACGAGCGCCGGGGGGCGGTCGGGGCGAGGGCGAAGCGGGGAGACTAGACCTTCAAGACGTCGTTGCGGGCGATCCTGCAGCGGGTGCGGAAGCCCTCGCCCTTGGTCCGGTAGGAGTGGGAGACCTCGAGGACCAGGTACTTGCCGGAGAACCGCTCGCCGAACTCCTTCATCTCGACCACGTCGCCGGCCGCGACCTTGGGGTCGCCCTGGAAGTCGACCTCGCCGGTGATGAAGTCCATGGACAGGTGGTTGAAGATCGACTTGGCGATCGCGTCGGCCTCGGCCTTGGAATCGACCGGCCGGTCCACGATCCGCAGGACCTTGCCCGCGGTGTCGCTGCCGTACAGGCCCTTGCCCGTCGCCTTGTGGCCGGGTGTGCCGCCGAAGGTGTAGTCCGACGCGTCCGCCTCGCCGACGATCGTCTTCTTGCGCTTGGGGTCCCAGCCGACGACCTCGACCCGGGCGACCTGCCGGATCGTGGACAGGGAGAACCGGGCCTCGTGGATCTGGGTCTGGTCCTCGCCCATGCGGGCCTCGCGGACCAGGACCTTCACCGGTGACCTGGTCGGGTCGATCGGCCGGAACATCAGCTGGCTGTCGTCCTTGGCCGTGTCCGCGTCGACCTTGCGGTCCGCGTCGTGCCCGAGCCACTTCAGGAACTGGTAGTCGGACACGTTCATCTGCGGGATGTAGCGCGTCTGGACGCCGGGGCTCTCGACCTTCTGCGCGGACAGGCCGTCCCGGACCTCGGCGACCCCGTCCGCGGCCTTCGAGATGACGTCCTGGACCGCGGACGAGTGCAGGTCCGCGTCCTGGATGCCGTCGCCCCAGGTGCGCGACGAGGTGCCGCGGGTCAGGCGGTGCGACTTGTCGTAGCCGCTGACCATCAGGGTCGACGTGCCGCCGTGCCGGAAGTGGGGCTCGATGTAGTGGATCTCGCCCTTGAAGACGGGGACCTCACTGCCGGGCGTGCCCATCAGGATCTCGACCGGCTTGCCCTCGCGCATGTCGTCGAGCAGGATGATCTTGGACTCGATCCGGATGTCCAGCTCGAACTGGAACGCGTCCGGGCAGTCGATGCGCTTGTCCACCGACACGGTGTCGAGGTAGCCGGTGTCCGCGCCCCCGGCCGGACCGGCCGCGGACTGGGCCACGACCTTCCCGTCGACCTTGATCAGGCAGGAGCTGACGTTGTCGATCTTCGCCATCGGATCCTCCCACTCCGCCCGCGGCGCGTCAGCGGCCTCGGTCCGCTGCACGCGACGCACGATCGGGCGGCCCCGGTCCGCCCGATCGTCACTTGATGATCGGGGGGACCAGCAGCCGCGTGCCGGGCTCCATGGCGAGCGGGTCGTCGATCCCGTTCGCGTCCGCGATCCTCCGCCACTCCGCCGGGTCGTCGTACTCGCGGTAGGCGATCGTCTGCAGCGTGTCGCCCCGCTGGACGGTGTAGACCTTGGCGTGGTCCGGCGAGTTCTTCTTGCGGTGCTGGAGCTGCTCGTCGAGCGTGGTCGCCTCGACCAGGGCGATGGTGACCTTCGCCCGCCCCGGCGCGCCGTCGTCCAGGAACATGATGTACTCGGTCGAGACCTTCTGGACGTACCACTTGCCCGAGTTGTACGGGTCGTTCTCGGCCATGAACTTGCCCCAGACGAACCGGACCTTCGGCGGTCTGTGCAAGTCCCCGTCGTAGTGCGCCAGCTCCTCGAGCTTGTCGATGAAGACCGTCCGGACGTTCTGCTTCTTCTCGTACGTGTCGAAGTAGACCTGTCCGATCGTCAGGGTGCGCGACACGCCGTGGGTGAACTCCTTCTCGCCGGAGTCCGCGCCCTGCGTGGGGTGCTCCTTGAACTGGACGTTCTTCTCGACCTTGACGTTGTCGGGGTTGTAGAGGAACTCCACCACCTTGTCGGCGTGCTTCCCCTCGGTGACGAGGATCCCCGCCTTCAGGAGGTTCCTTCCCCCCGTCGCCCCGCCGCCGCCTCCGAGCCCCAGGGCGTTCGCAGCCGCGTTCACCAGGCTGGATACGATGTCACCCATAGAAGCCCCTCCTTTCCTTGTCGCGCTTCATCCGGCGGAGGATCCGATCGGCCATCTCGACCGCGAGGGCGTCGAGGTCCACGGCCTTGCCGGCCTCGCCGGCCTTCCTGTCGGACCCCTGCTCCTGTCCCGGCGCGGCCTGCGGCCGCGCCTCGTCACGCTTCGCCATCAGCGCGCCGGCCGCGACCGCGGTCACCGCGGGCGCGACGAGCGGCATCGATCCCTTGTAGGCCGGCCCGCCTCCCGCCCCGCCCGAGCCGCGACCCAGGGCCGCGGCGAGGGCCGAGGCGGCGTCGCCGCCGAACAGGTCCGAGGTCTCCGGTGACGAGGCGGAGGCCGCGGAGGGCGTGACCAGGTCGAAGTCCGGAGCGGGCATGGCACCCGGGAACCCCCCGTCCTCGCGCGGGATCCCGGGGAGCGCCCCGCTCGCCCGCCCCGCCCGGACCGCGGAGTCCGCGTCCCCGGCGCCGTACCGGCCGACCGCCACGGTCTCCCGCTCGATCGCCGGAACGTCCCACGCCCCATCCGACCTTCCGACCCGGACGGTCTGCCCCGCCCCCGTACCCGAGCCCGAGCCCGAGCCCGAGCCCGTTCCTGCTCCGGTGCCCGTGCCCGCCCCCGCCGTCCTCCGACCCATCGCCCGCAGGTACGCCGCGACCTCGTCGGTCGAGACGTCCTCCTCGGCGACCCCGCCGAGCGCGCGAGCGAGCGTCCGCCGGACCAGCGACAGGTCCTCGAGGGCGGTCAGGCGCCCGCCCCTGTCTCCGGCCTGCCCGGCCGCGACCACGCCCGGCACCGGGAGGGCGCCGGGCCCGGCCCCCGCGGTCGCGGGGACGCTGCGGCCGAGCACGCCCGCGACGATCGAGGCTGCGCCGGCCTCGCCCTTCAGCGCGCGGGCGATCATGCGGACGAGCGGCGTGTCGCCGGAGTCCGCCAGCGTGACCGGCGGGACCGCGGCTCCCGGAGCGGCCGAAGTCGAGGACGGGGTCGAGACTCCGCGCGGGAACAGGGACGGCCGGGCCGCGGCCGCGGCGGCCTCCGGACCGGCGTCCCCGGCGCCCGCGGTGTCCGGAATGCCCGCCCCCGCGCCCGGGATCGGCGCCACGAACGCGCGGTCGTCGCCCGCGGTCGTCCACGCCCCGAAGTCCGCGTATGCCCGGCCGGTCCGCGACGCTCCGGCCGCGACGGCCCCGGCCCCGGCCGCAGCCGCAGCCGCAGGCGTGCCGATCGCCCGGCTGGAAGGCGCCGCACCCGAGGCGATCGCGATCGGGTCGGCGCGACGGCGGGACGAGACCGTGGCCGTGCGGACGGGCTCGATCCCCGCGGTCGTCGCGGTCGTCGCGGTCGTCGCGGTCGTCGCGGTCGTCGCGGGCTCCGCGGTCTTGCGGCGGGTCCCCGCGGCGGCCTTGCGGCCTCCCGCGGACGCGGGGCGACGGGACTCGACGCGGGAGGTTCCGGCCGCTCCGCGATCTGCGGCCCGCACCCGCTCGGGCACGACCCGCACGTCCGCCGGAGCGCCGGCCTCGGCGATCGGGGCCGCGAGCGCGACGAGCGCCGCCTCCTCCATCGCGGCCGGAAGAGCCGAGACGATCCCGGAGGGGACCGGGGCGGCGTGCCCGCCCGCGAAGGCCCGGGCCGCGGCGGGCGCGGCAGCCGGGGAGTCGATCATCCGGACGAAGGACTCCGCCGCGGTCCCGGCCGCGGCCGGGACGACGAAGGCGGCGGCGTCGCCGGCCACGCCGGTCCCGGCCCCCCCGAGACCCGGGGCCTCCGGGCGGAGGGCCGGGGCGATTCCGGGGGACCACGGCGCGGCGGCGGCCATCGGCGAGGGAGCGGCCGAGGCGACCGCGCGCGCCGGGCGCGCCGGGCGCGCGCCGGGCCGACCGGCGCGTCCGCGTCTCGCGACGGGGCCCGTCCGGGTCTCCGCGTCGGCCGGCCGCGCCGGGAGCGTGACGAGCGAAGGCTCGGCCGCCTCGATCGGGGAGGCGCCGGCCGCGGGCATCGCCACGACCGGTGGCGTCGAATCGGCTCCGATCGCCGAGGCCGGGGAACCCGCGACCGCGGCCCTGGGGCGGGCGGCGGCGGCGGTCAGGGGCTCGAACGCGCCCGCGGCCGTGAGGCTGCCCGCCGCGGCGGCCTGTCGGGCGATCGGGTCGGCGGCCCGCGGCCGGGCGGTCGCGACGACGACCGGGGAGGACGTCGCCGGGCGGGCGGCAGGGCCCGCGGCGGTCGGGACCGTGGCCGCGGCACGCCGCTCGGGCAGGACCCGGTCCGAGGACCGCTCGATTCGGACGGTCGCCGGCGCCGCGCGCGCGTCGGGCGGGGCGGCGGTCCGGGCGACGCTCGCGGCCGTCTTCCGGCCCCGCCGGGGCGAGGCGGCCGGCGTCGCGGTCACGCCCTCTTCCGCGGCCGCGATCGGGGCCGCGCGGGTCTCCACGAGCACGCGCTCGCCGGTCTGTGTCACCGCCCACTGCAGGACGGAGGCGTGCGCCGGCAGGACGGCCGACACCTCGTCGGCGGTGAGCGCTCCGCCGGCAGCGGCGATCCGGACGAGCGGGCCGCCCATCGCGGCGATCGCGTCGGGTACCGGAGCGCCGGCCGCGGGCGCCGCGATCGGCAGGGCCGCATCGATCCCGGCAGGCGAGGCCGCGGACGTGCGTCCCCCGCGCGCCGTCGGGCCGAAGCCGCGGGCGGCGAGGGTCGCGGGCCGGGCGCGGCGCGCGGCCGGGGCCGGGGCAACCCCCGGCGCTGGAGTCGTCGCGGTCGCGAACGGCGCGGGGCCGGCGGCGGCCTGCAACCGCTCCGGCGCGGGAACGGACGGCGCGACCAGGGCTCGAGCGAGCGCCGGGAGGTCGTAGGTGGAGGTCGGGCCTGGCGTCCGGGCGGCGGCGACCGCGCGGGGTGCCGCCAGGGGCGCGACGCCCGCAATCCGCTCTCCGGAAGGCGCCCGGGCGGGCCAGTCGGCACGGCCGGCGGCGGGGCGATCGGGGCTCCGCAGCCTGAGCGAGGCCAGGAGGTCGGCCGGGGCCGCAGCCGGGATCGAGGGGGCGGCGGCACGGGCCGCGGCTCGCCGCGGCGCCGCGGTCCGGGCGGGGGAGCGCACCCCGCGCGCGGCGCGCGGCGCGCGGAACAGGGACCAGGCGCGGCGGTCCGAAGCGGCCTCGGCTGCCGTCGCCTCCGGCGGGTTCTCGAGCCGCAGGGAGACCGGATCCTCGCCCTCCAGCGCGAAGCCCCAGTACAGGTCCGCTCCCTCGGCCATCGCCGGGGAGAACATGCCCTCCAGGCCGGAGACGACGATCGAGGAAGGATCCCGGATCACGGAAGGGGAGCGGGCGAGGCGCGTCAGCAGCCTCCACTCGGCCGGGCCGATCGGCCGGCCGGTCCGGGAGGCGAGCATGCGGGCGCCCGACCAGTCCCCGACGAGCATCCGCTCGGTGTCGGAGGGTGCGTCAGCCATCGACTCCTCCTGCGGCCCCTACAGCCCGACCTTCGCGAGGCCCTTCTGGAGCAGGCCCGCGAGCGCGCCGCCCGGCACGAACTCGAACCAGTCGTACTGGATCACGATGCTCTCGAACGCGAGCTGTCCGGAGGACGTCGCGTTGAACTCCGGCCCCTTGTATTCGCTGACCCAGGCGCCGTAGAGGTTGAAGCGGCCGACCTCGTTGCCGGCGTCCCC